>JANNDZ010000666.1:0-6049 GCA_031378395.1 Pseudanabaena sp. OTE_75_metabat_487_sub | reverse complement strand
GCCAAAACTAAAGGTAATCCAGTTTCTAAAACAGCAATGCCGTCTGTTGTTATTGCTGCAAATGAAACTTCCCTATTGTCTGTTCAAGGCCCACTCGCTGATAATGATAAGTCAATCTGTCCGTCTGGATCAGGGCTTAAGCTGCAAATTCGTAAGAGCGGGGGAACCCATACAGCAGCCCTTTGCGATAGCTATATACAAAGCGCCCCTGACAGAAAGGTGATTCCCATCTCCAATTCAAGAGTTGTCATGATGGGAACTGCAAATCGCGATTATAAAGAAATTCTAGTTTACGATCTCGACAAAGAGCAACCAGTCATCAGCATGGTTAGTTTGGGGGAACCCGTTATATCGCCAAATAGACGCTATGTTGCCTTTCAACAATTCATTCCACGTATGGGATGGCCACTTGAGAAACAGAGTGCGGTTTACCTCCTGTATGACCTTCTGAGTTCACCATCTGTTAACAAAACCGTTGGAGCAGCTGAGCATGTTGTTGCAATGTATCCGCTGGAGAATTATCGCTCGAACTACCACTATTCCTTGGTTAAGGATCCAAACAAAATTCATAACCGAGTCTCTGAGTTCAAATGGCTTAGCAATAATGTGGTGTCTTTCTTTGATTTCAAGTCGGATTATAATGTCAAGACAGGAAAGCACGGACAACAAGAGCAGCTTTATTTTGTGAATGTTGCTATTGCTGGTGGCCTTACGAAGCTTAAGATCAATGCCAAGCCTATGAGCGAAAAAGAGGCTTGTCAAACCAGTCAGTCTTATCGAAGTGAACATTCCGGTACTTGTGCTAAGTTATGATCGCTCTTAAATTACACTCCTAAGTTCCCACAGCGCTGCAAAAACTTTGGAGTGGGTCGGTAGATTACGGGCAAGTAACTGACCATTTTCCCGTAATGTTGGAGTTCTAAGCCCAAACCGACGGAATTTGTCCATAGCATCAGAAAATGTTAATTTTCACGCCTCCGCATAGGATTTAAAGCTTTGTAGGGGAATGCTTTCAAGAATTCTCCTCTTCTAGCAAATGCTTTGCTTCAATTACTCCAAGTCGGCGAGAGGAATCTTCACGGAGAGATGTCTAAAATGGGTATACCCTAACTAGGCGTCAGGACACTAACCACTATCACGTCAGAATAGAGTTTATTTTTTAATTTATTGACACATTCCCGTTAAGGTCATAGACTTCACCCTGACACATTGCACAGGGGAGTTCTCATGAACGGTCAGCGCATAGGCTACATCCGCGTCAGCAGTTTCGATCAAAATCCAGATAGACAACTGGAGAGCGCCCATGTCAGTCGTGTTTTTACAGATAAGGCATCAGGTAAAGATACCGAGCGACCGGAGCTAGAGAAATTACTGGGCTTTGCGCGCGAAGGCGACACCGTAGTTGTACACAGTATGGATAGATTAGCCCGTAATCTTGATGATCTGCGCCGTCTCGTACAGGGCTTGACTCAGCGTGGCGTAAGGATGGAATTTGTGAAGGAAGGACTCACCTTTACCGGTGAGGATTCCCCTATGGCCAATCTCATGCTGTCGGTCATGGGCGCTTTTGCAGAGTTTGAACGAGCACTCATTAAAGAAAGGCAGCGCGAGGGCATTGCCCTGGCCAAACAGCGCGGGGCGTATCGAGGACGCAAGAAGTCCCTAAACAGCGATCAGATTATTGCCCTAAAGCAACGTATCAATGCAGGGGATCAGAAAGCCTTGGTTGCCCGTGATTTTGGTATCAGTCGTGAAACTCTTTATCAGTATCTGCGCGATTCTTAATGCAGCTATCTAGACATTATGAGCCATAGTTTCGACTTATCATCAAAGACTCAAGAGAGCGAGAGCTGAATCCAGACATTACAGATTGTAAAGCCTAACAAATCAATATTTTTAGACATGGTTATCATCGGGACAGACTTGGAGTTTGTCTGCGATAACCATGAACGAACAAGAGCGTCAAGCCTACGATACAGCCGCAAGCATTGCCAGTAATGGAAAATACCAAACCACGAAACAAGAACAAAGACCACAACGTTTCGACCCCATTCGCGAAGCAGACAACAAGCTAGATCAGGCAAAACAAGAAGCCAAGCGACCAGACCCACCCAATTACAAGGGCGAACCTGTCCGCGAATATCAGAAGCAACTCGTGGATAGAGCAGAAAATTTAGGCAGTCGCGAGACTTTTGGAAACAATCAAAAAATGGCAACAACGGATAGAGAAATAGCAGGTAGGATGGCGCTTTCTGGCTACAATAAACAGGAGATTGGTTCCGCCATACAAAAAGCTAGTCCCTATGCAGCCACTCTACAAAATCAAGGTCGGCGAGAATCCTACGCTAACCAGACAGCAGATTACGGTATGACAAGAAAGGCAATTGATACAGAAAGAGGCGGAAATATACAGAACACCATCGCACAAAATAAATCCCGTGAGGGATTAGCAAGTGATGATAGAAGAACTGATCGACTAGGCATGACACAGAAAGCAGAAACTGGTAAAGAACAAAAAGTTGACTCCATTAGATCCGCTCAAAGACAACATACAACACAAAATGTACAACAATTATCGCCACAGGTAACACAGCCAAACCATCCAAAAAGATAGAGAGATTCGTGTTGACAAAATATAAATTTTCTTCTAACTTTTTACAATGAAATCAGAAACTCTGTTCTATAAATTAGAAGAAAAACTGAAGCATCAATTAGAAGATTACTATGATGAATATCTTAGAAGACCTGAGGCTCCTGATGATCACTTAACTTATGAGGAAATAGACGAAAAGATACGAGAGATAAATCTTAAAACAACAGGCGATCTCCGTATAAGCCTTGAGTCTGAAATTTTTGGCAGACTGTATGTGTTACGCAGCAAATATGGAAAATTGGAAGAGCATGCCCGCCAGTGCGAAGAATGGGAGAGAACAAATCCCCAACCGATTATGTCGATACGAGCAGCAAGGCTTTCGGAAAAGATTCACTATCTCGAATCTTCAGCAGAAAATGAAGTTATCGTAAATAATCATTCCATAAAAAGAGAGAGAAGTAGAGAGAGAACTTTCGATCTCTTAGTTAAAAAGCTCAGAGATATTAGTATTAAAGATCTATCGGCGTCTACTTCGCAAAGCTTCGACACTCCGGCCTAGACTTAGCGATAATCCCCTGCACACACTCCATTCTGGTTGTTTTTTGCAGCAACCAAGTAAGCTGTTGATTATTTTTCTGAAGCCCAGACCATAATAGAAAAATCCCCACCCCGTTTAGAACAGTTAATAGTGTCAGAGCGATCATTGCTGGCTTAGCGTTTAGGGCTTTGTTGCTGAGATTGCTGATCGAGGTATTCCTCGTATTCTCGCCGGACAGAAGAATCCCTAAATTCCCCATGATAGAGGTCGTCTGTTCTGTGACTGCTCCCTTCAAGCTGTCTAACCTCTTCTGCAAATTTCTGATGTCCTGCCTTAAACTCAGATGTTGCTTGTTTTGTTCGCTCAGTAGCTTGGTTAATTCGTTCAAGGTATCCGTTAGCCGCTTCGATACCTCTGCCAAATCCGCTGCTGCTTCTGCCTGATGTGTAATCGTTTCCAATACTTTGAGATTGGTTGCTGTCCATGCCTCTAAATCGTTCGAGAACGATGCGAAAGTTTCTTTCCAATTCGTAGGAGCATCTTCTATCAGAACTTGCAATTGCCCTATTGCCAAACAAATAAGCCAAAGCGGATCATCATGCTCCACGCCTAACCGTAACGTTAAATCCAAAGCTCTTGCCCTTTGTTCAGGAGATAAGTCGCGCAAAGCACGGTCAAGTAAATCTAACTGATGTCTGCCGTTACTCATGTCCCTCCTTGAATTAGCCTAGGGACGAAGACCTTTGTTTCATCAAAAGCAGCATAGGCTTCCTTCAAGAATTTACGAACACGCTGCTTCTCAATGAGATTAAATTCTGAAAAATCAAGCGCAGCAGCAAGGGGTAATGATTCGGCATCAATGCGGTTTCTCACAACTGATCCCATAAATTTTGGGAAAACAAGCAACGTGGCTTTATATTTCTTCAATAAGTTTTGAAGCTCGCTATCTTGATCAAAAGCTTCCCAATCATCTGTTTTCCCAAGATTCTTGACGACAACATACCTCATGTCGCCCTTAAAGTGCTCCATCGTCTTTCTAAGCAGAGTAAGGCTATCATAGCCACCATCCATCACATGCCATAGATGGAAAGTGACACCAGCCTCGCGAGATATTTCGAGCAAATCATTCTGAACGAACCATTTTTTAATGGGGATCAAAACTTGAGCTGGAAGGTTGACTAAAACCCGCCTTGTTGAGGCAGTGTTAAAGATTGCATTAGCAGTATCTTCATACTTCTCACCTTCTGAAAAGATACCCAATTTGCATTCCGCAATTTTTCCATAAGTTCTAAGTACATCTGCATTACTTCTGTCTGTATCAAAGCATACAAAATCTAATTTTTTTTCGAGATGATATTGAAC
Source organism: Pseudanabaena sp. OTE_75_metabat_487_sub (assembly GCA_031378395.1). Taxonomy (GTDB): domain Bacteria; phylum Cyanobacteriota; class Cyanobacteriia; order Pseudanabaenales; family Pseudanabaenaceae; genus Pseudanabaena. The sequence continues at coordinate 1,556 of JANNDZ010000666.1, read as the reverse complement.
GGCTGCTTTGCAGACCATTGACTTGCCACACCCACCTTTTTCGCCACCAAACAAAATTAGTTCTGCCACCCTTTAATCACCAATTGCTGCAGAGCACGCCACTCTAGGTACATTATCAACTCTAATGAACCAACACAAACGAACCAAGCTATTTCGTTCCTCACCCCACTTCTCAACGCCATTCTGACAGAAGTTGATGTGAGCCATTTATCTATAAAGAAATTATATATAGTTTAAGTTATATTAAATTTTCGACAAACTTGAGTTCCAAAGGCTAGCTTTTATTGAAACTTATTATGTAGGTATACACATACCTACAGCCAGTATCGTTACCCATACTACCTGTGTCTATATGGAAAGTGGATCATCTATATCTGTACGCAAGGGGACTTTTTTGCAAAATTTGCAAAAAGATGTTGGATTAAATCAAACTAGCAGAACTGTTGTTCTCTTAGTGTGGGCAGGATTAGCATTCTTGATCACTTTCCCTGAATCAGCAAACGGATTCAGCATATTTTGTCTGATTACAGCTTTAGTGATCCATTTCTTCTGGAGTGGTGAAATTATAAAATATAATTTCTCTTACATCAAACAAAGGTCTCTAGAAGCAATTATTTTTAACACCCGACATAAGAATTTCTGGGTATACTTTATTTCTGGTCTTATTTTCTCATTATTGATTTTCTTACTTACACGCGGACTCGGAACAATTTTTGGATCCGTATGCTCTCTAATCGGTGCTTCCGTTGCTAGGCAATCATTACTAAATCCTCTAGACGTTGAATATGTAGAAGGTATTAGACCAACTGAGTTTTCTGTATTGAAAGAAAACTACGATAAATTAAGAAATATCGACGATTCCGGTATTTTCTTTGGGGGACTGTTTCTACCTACCAGCGAAGTAAATACTCACTTCAAATTCATTGGTACAAGTGGAAGTGGTAAGACAAACCTGCTTCGTCTCTATATGCAGTCTGTTTTGCCTCGTTGCGGCAGAAGTAAACCTGATCGGGCAATGGTCTACGATCCTGCAACGCAATTTTTACCAATCATTGCTGGGATGGGAGTTGATCAGCTAAATATTAAAATCCTTAATCCATTTGACGCCCGTTCTCATGCTTGGGACATGGCAGCGGATTTAACACGGGCTAAAGATGCCATCGCCTTGGCGAACATTCTCCTTCCTGAAAAAGAGAATGGTGGTGGTGGAAGCAATCAATTTTTCGAGAAAGCAGCGCGACGAGTTCTTTCAAGTACCACTCGCTTATTTATGCGTTATGCCCCTGGTGTGTGGACATTACGAGATGTGGTTTTAGCCAGTCAGTCTCTAGAACTAATGACAACTATCTCTTTACAAGATAGGGAGCTAAGGCGTGCCTTATCAGTATTGGGTTCTGGGGACACCATAGGTAATGTGATGGCAACAATTGCGGCCACCATTGGAGATGAGCTTGAAATCATCGCCGCCTATCTAGATCATCACCAGCGAGAAGGCCGTAGCTTCAGTATCAGAGAGTGGTTTCGAGACAACGGTATTCTCTTATTAGGAAGCGACC
>JANNDZ010000379.1:0-1922 GCA_031378395.1 Pseudanabaena sp. OTE_75_metabat_487_sub | reverse complement strand
CCTTTCTACTGGTCAGCATTTTTTGCGATCGGGAATGGACTGTAAGCAGTATCTGTGCCACCGTCACTCTCTAAAAAACTCCGAAAAAATAAAACCTATCTTAAGGATTAGGAATTACGCAAAATTGTTTTAAAACCTCATCGTAGGAGCAATTTATGAACTGCCCCTACATTTCGTTCTTTTGCGTAAGTCCTAAGGATTGAGCGTTGAAAGGACATTTGCACCTGTGACCGTGACGGTTTGAGATTCGAGATTTGCCACAGCGCGATCGCCTCTCACATTGAGATTTTTATCGGGCTGTTGATAGACGATATTGCCATTAGCCGTAATCATTTTTGTGGGAATCAACCATTCCACCTTATCGGCATTAACCACACCTTGACTAGAACTAAAACTTGCCGATACTTCCCCTATGAGATTAATCTGTTCTTTCTCTACTTGGGCTTCGCCCTTCTGAGCCTTGACGACAATACCTCGACTCTTACTCGTTCCTGTGAAAGGCACTGGCATAGTCACCAATTTTTTCTCAAGATTCCAAACTGCCTGAGCAGCCTCGATGTCAACATCTAGTTTCGGATCTTTGGCTTTGATATCCCCAGTGAAAGTAACTTCCTTTTTCTGAATATTCCAATCACCTTTTTTTGCAGTTAGTTGCAATTTATCTTTGACTTGGATTACCGAAATAGGAACATCAGTAAACACGCGATCGCGCTTTGCATCCCAAGTAACTTTCTCGCTCTTCATTTCGAGAGGCGGCTCTACCGCAATCACAACTACTTGTTTCTCCATGCTATACACATTGACACTAGGTTTAGCCGTTAATTCTTTGCCCGTCATAGTCAGCTTATCCTCAGGCTTATCAATTTGAATATTGCCTGTCGCCTTGAGCAGATCTTGCTCTGATTGCCAGACCATGCGATCGGCTTTCATATTGATCTTTTCTTGAACTGCGATCGCCTTAATATTTCCCTCTAGCGAAATTGCTTTACTGGCTTGATCAATAGTTCCTTTATCGCCAGTTGCTTCCATGAGCGGTTCACCACTACGGTAAAATTTCCCTTTCACATCTTCGACATCAGCGATTTTGCGATCTTCTCGATAGGTAGCACGTTTAGCTTGAATTTCCCAGAGCAGCTTCCCATTGGCATCAAATTCAGTGAGGGTAATGTTCTGAAGGCTAGAACCAGCTGTTTGCGCAGTTTTATTGAGGCTTGTGACGGAGGGTCGCAAAAATATAAACCATCCCAGCGCAAACAACAGCACTGTTACTACAAAGATGGTGATAAACAGGCGCAAATTCCGACGGCTAAATATTTGTTGCATGATGCTTCTTGATAAAGTTAGGTGATTTGCGCCGTGCTTCGCACAGTGAAAATTATAGTTGAGAACCCATTTTTTGTGATGACTGCGAAGCCGCCCTCACAAAAAATGATTCTTGAGTTTTATTATTGCTTCATGGCGATCATTTCTGCCATATCTTCAGGTGAAATCGCCTGAAACTCACCTTGAGAATTAGCAATTTGCGCGATCGCAGCATCAAGACAATCAAAGCCATCCTGCACCGACTCAATCCGACAAAGGCGATCGCGCAAAGCTGCCGCACCGACAAAGCCCTTCGCATACCAAGTCATATGCTTACGGGATTGCCTGATGCCACGGATACCTTTGTAATCCCAAAGCCCCTGTAAATGCTCTTTAGCAACTTGCAAACATTCGATCGCAGTTGGCTTCGGCAAATATTCACCCGTTTTCAAAAAATGATCAACCTCGCCCACCAAAAACGGATAGCCCAAAGTCCCTCGCGAACACATCACCCCATCCGCACCCGTCTGCTCTAAACATGCGATCGCTGCCTCCACCGAAAAAATATCACCATTGGCAATCACAGGAATCGTCAGTACTTCTTTGACTTTACGAATCCA
>JANNDZ010000640.1:0-2864 GCA_031378395.1 Pseudanabaena sp. OTE_75_metabat_487_sub | reverse complement strand
TGCTCACTACCTTTAAGTTGTTTTGCTGTTTCTTGAAATAGTGTCTTGAGCGTGTCTGTAAGTTTTATCACTTTATGCCAAATATATTAAATATCCCATAAAGTGCTTTTGGATTTATTTATTTCTTGCAAGTCCCTTATTAAAAGGGGATTTGGTACACTATCGAGCGCTAGAGATTAATTGGGGTGACTCTGCATATCGACTAATTTATCGAGTAGTTGAATCTCCTTTTCCTAAAACCGTTAGAATCATTAGCTTTGACGAACACGATCCCGCCTATGATTCTGCAAAACAACGCCTCAGATCTTCAAAATCTAGATAGCGATCGCCTTGCTAATTTGTGATTATGGATATAGGCGATCGCTATTTGTTTGGTTTGAGGTAAGTTGCGATCACCTTGCTAAATTAGCGATCGCAGTTTGTATAGATTATTAGTGCGATCGCAGCTTGTAGAGAATATTATTGCGATCGCCTTAAGCTTTATGATTCCAGAAAAACGCCGATCTTGCGGAATTTTTGATACCTCATTTCTTGTAAATCTTCCACTGGTAATTTACTTTAGCGATCGAGATTCTCCACGATCGCGGCTTTCAGATTTTCCGCAGCTTTTAATGGCAAACGATGCGCTCCACCCAATGGCTCATCAATCACATAATCGACAATGCCTAGACGTTTTAGATCGGGAGCCGTGATTTTTAGAGCTTCAGCAGCCTTGCCAGCCTTTGCTGAGTCGCGCCATAAAATTGCAGCACAAGCCTCAGGAGTCGCTACGGTATAAACCGAGTTTTCAAACATCATAATGTGATCGCCAATGCCGATCCCCAAGGCTCCACCCGATCCGCCTTCACCAATGACCGTGCAAATAATCGGCACGCCTAGCCCAAACATTTGTCGTAAATTTGCCGCGATCGCTTCGCCTTGTCCTTGCTCTTCCGCAGACACCCCAGGATATGCCCCAGGGGTATCAATCAAGGTAATAATTGGCAATTTAAACCGATTCGCGTGATCCATGAGTCGAGATGCTTTGCGATATCCCCCAGGAGAAGCCATACCAAAGTTGCGGGTCATATTATCCTTGGTGTCACGCCCCTTTTGGTGCCCCAAAATTACCACTGGGCGATCGTTGATTCTCGCGATACCACCCACTAATGCAGGGTCGTCATTGCCCCTGCGATCGCCATGTAACTCCATCCACTCATCGGTGATGGCTTGCACATAGTCAAGTGTGCTAGGACGACGGGGATGCCTTGCGATCTGCATCCGTTGCATCGCACCTAGTCCCGAAAAAATCTCACGCCGCAAAAGTTCGGCTCGTTGCTCTAAAAGGTGAATCTGCTCAACCATATCCACATCGTTGTCATTCGCGAGTTCGCGGATTTGAGCGATGCGGGTTTCTAGTTCAACGATAGGCTTTTCAAAGTCAAGCAGGATTTGGCGATCGGCCATGATGCAATTTTTGTATAGTAGATACCATTTCTCAGATTAGCAGACAAAGGGCTAGTTAGTAGCGTTGCGCTTTGTAAAACCCCTATCAAGGTAGAAAGTTTCATTGACCTCTATGGGGCTTGTCGATTGACCGCATTTACTAGACGCTTAGTTTCACCTTTTGATTCGTTAAGTAAATCATGCCAATCGTTTGCAGGATAACCATCTTCGAGCATCTTTTTAAAGACTCGATAAGCATCCGTATTGCTCTCATAGGCTCGCTTAGAACTAACATCATTTACCCAAGCAAAGACAATAATTTTGCTATCAAGGTGATATCGAAAAAATAATCGGTACTGCTGAAAAAACTTTGCTCTAAACCAATGTTTATACTCATTGCCAAGGGTTGTACCTTGGCGATATTCGTTGCGAGTGGGGTCTTGAGGAATTACCTCAAATGCTAATTTGGCGATCGCGGCTAGACGCTTTGTGGCATTTTTCTGTTTGTAATCATTAGGATACTTCTGGCGTAATCCTTCAACTTGTTGCAGAAGTGCTTCCAACTGATCTAAAAAAAGAGAATGGGCAAATATATTCCATCCATTGATTACTAGCGGATGATTGGTAGACAAATCTATTCATCCTCATCCGATAGCGGTACATCTAGATTCAGATCAATGTCAGCGACCAGAGACTGGACACGATTAACCAAATCAGAATTTAAAGCTTGTAAATGCTGGGGATTTTTCTCAATATCTTGAGCCAAAAAATTCAGAAATTGCCCAATAATGGGATCGCTCTCGGCTTGGTCAGCACGCGAAATCACAACTCGACCATCTGGCTCAATGGTATAGAAAATTTTATCGCGTTTATTTAAACCCAGTGCTTTACGAATCGGATCAGGAATTGTCGTCTGATAGCGATCGGTAAGTGTAGATTCTGAACATGGAGCTAGTATTACAGTCATAGCAATTTTTGACAGTTAATGCTGTACCAAAAGTAATGCATCTGCATTGTCTTGTCAATGAAATGCCCATTTGAAGCGCAAATCAATATATAGTTGAGAATAGGTTTTGATTAAGAAATGTAATGGCGCAAACACTCGATGCGGATGTAATTGTAATTGGCTCAGGAATTGGTGGCTTAGTCACAGCGACGCAGTTGGCGGCGAAGGGGGCAAGCGTAATTGTCCTTGAACGCTATTTGATTGCGGGGGGGAGTGGTGGCTATTTTGAGCGCAATGGTTATCGCTTTGATGTGGGCGCATCAATGATCTTTGGTTTTGGCGATCGCGGCACGACAAATCTTCTCACCCGTGCGCTAGCGGCGGTGAATATGAAAATGGAGACGATCGCAGATCCTGTGCAGATCCATTACCATTTGCCGAATAATCTCGAAATCGAGGTACATCGCGATTATGAAGAGTTTCTCAAAGAATT
>JANNDZ010000617.1:0-3231 GCA_031378395.1 Pseudanabaena sp. OTE_75_metabat_487_sub | reverse complement strand
GTGGCAATTCATGAATTGCCACTACATTTGTGATCTTTACCATGCATCAATAATTTTTTGCATAGTCTTTTCAGCAAGTCCCTGAACATTAGCAATTACATCTTGAATTGATTGAAATTTTTGCTCTGGTTGTTGCAATTTCAGTTCATATATTGGTTTAGCAAACTTGGTATTTCCTTTTGCTGATTTTGCTAGATTACGCTGTAAATCACCAAAGTTCATTGTATTTAAATCATTGATAACCTGTAAGACTCTAGGGTCATCACTAATAGACTTGTCTTTAGCCTTGGGTTTAGAACTTGTTGTTTTAGCTTTGGGAGTAGCAGCTTTCGTGGTTTTAGATTTAGAGATTTTCTCAGGTGCTGACTCTGGGACTGAAGTGATCGGTTGTGTTGGCGAAAGAACTTGGCTAATAGGTACAAAGGATAATGACTGTTTGAAATCTAGTAAATGCGAGTTTAATTGCTGTGTAATTTGATTGGCAAATACTTGCAAACTAGAGTTGAGCCTTTCCTCAACTATGCGATCTATGGTGGTAGATAGTTTTTGCTCTAATCGATTTGCGATCGCGGTTTCTATTTGCGCTAAGTCTGGTTGAGCTTGTGGTGCAGAAATTTCAAGTGGTGCTGATGTCGAAAGCGATCGCAAAAAATTATATTGTTCAAGAATAGTGGACTCTAAATCAGTGGGTACAACATAGGCTCGGATAGCCGTAAATTGGTCATCAATTTCCTGAGCTTTGAGCGCTGCATAATATTCAAAATGTCCTTCCAAAACCTCAAAGGAGATCGGTGAAATTTTACGAAGAAGAATTGGACTGATCGTATCGCCAGCTTTTAAGAATAAATTGGCAAGACGCTCAATTTGGCTTTTAGGGAATTGAGCATTAGTTATCATTGGCACTGCGATCGTATCGATATCAATGGAAGAAGTTAATAAACTCATGGGCGTAATCCAATCTTTTCAAGAATTTCATTAGCTAACTCTTCAAACTCAGCAGCCGACATCGAATCAGGCTTAAAGTCAAAAATAGATTTAGGATCAGGAATTTGGCGATCGCCTTCCATCACAAAATTATCGATCGCCCTTGATAAGTCTTCTCTTTGAAAAATGCGCGTTTCTAAGACTGTGAAGCCATAGCGATCTGCAACCACTTTTTCTTGCTTTGGCAGAGTAGATTTAATGTAGCTGGCATTGGTCAAGATTTTAGAAGGTAATACTCCCAAAATATTAATCGCAGGTCGATTAATAAAAACGCGAAATTCATCAATTTCTTCGACAAAGTTTTTGACATTGCGTAAACCTTCGTTGGCAAAAGGCTTCAGGTCTGAGGGAACGATCAGATAATCACAGGCAATTAGCGCGATTTTGGCATATAGATTGAGTGATGGTGGCGTATCGATTAAAACGACATCATAGTCATCCTTCACAAGTTCCAATTTCTTGACTAGATGAGTTTTCGAGCTATCCTTATCGACCAATCTTGCTTCTTGCCAAATCAGATTAATATGTGCAGGAATTACATCAACTTCAGGATAAGTAAAGCTTCCCTTTAAGGCAACTTCAGGAATATAGTTAGACTTGGGATAGAAGACGACATTGTAAATATTGCAGTCTTTGAGCGTGTCTTCTTCTTCAGTGTCAAACTTCATTAAACCTGCGGCATAGGTTGTATTAGCCTGACTATCAAGATCAATAATTAAGACCTTAAAACCCTTGCGACTAATAGCGGCGGCAAGATTAATGGTGGTGGTGGTTTTGCCTACACCGCCTTTGTTGTGGTAGATGGCGATCGTTTTCATGATTCTTGCTTGTAGAGATTCTGGAAGTTGGAGCGAGTTACTCTCAAAAGATGGAAGTTTAATATCATTTGGAACAGGTAGAGCAGTCAAAGGTATAGATTTATTTATAGATTTATTTTCATCAAGTCCCGCTAATTTATTCCTGCCAATAATATCGCTAATTTTCTCGATTTTGTCAGCAATTTCTATGCCTTCACATTGAAAGATTAGATCTATTCGATCGTCAACAAGCTCATAAATCCGAAAATCTTTCCCGTTAGTTAACACCCCGTACATAACTTGCAACTTAGTTAAATAACGCCTCAGCCGCCGCACATGGAAGTTGAGATTTTGTTTGGGATGTTTTGCTTCCATCACCACACAAGGCTTCAGTGATTGGTCATTAATATTTGGAAAAGCTGGGGAAAGCAGCGCTAAAAAATCTAAACGAATACCACCCAATGCGACCTCTTGATGCCATTTGCTTGGATCATAACCAAGGGCTGGTAAAAGATATTGCACAATTAATTTGCTTTCGACTTCGCTTTCATTACGACAAAGTTTTGGATTAAAACTCATGTCAGTGCCATAATCCCCAAAAAAACTAGATTCTTTTCAATCATATCCACTTTTAAGCCCCATTTCACCAAATGATCACTATCGCCTCCAGTAATAATTACCTGACTAGCAAGAAACTGCGATCGCCAATTATCTATATAAGTTTGTAAACCCGCAATTAATATGTGAGCGATTCCCCCTTGGATTGCACTATTCGTATCAATTGCCCATCGGCATGGCAAAGCCTCAGGAATTGGCAGGTCGGGCAAAGCCGCAGTATTTTGATACAAACTAGCAAACTGCGATCGCAGCCCAGCCACGATCGCCCCACCAAATAAATTCTTATGCGCATCAATCCCTGTCAAAGTGATCGCTGTCCCCGCATCAATAACTAATACAGGATACCCATAGGTTTCCCCTGCCCCAAATGCTGCCAAGGCGCGATCGCATCCCATTGTCGAGTACAAGCCTTGCAATGGCACATCGGCAGTTGTAATTATCTGAGTCTGTGGCAAATAATGCCAACTGGTGATGATATTGGGAACGACTGAGGCGATCGCAATATGCTCAAAATCTCGATCCGCAAGTTGCGCTTCTAAAATTGGTAATTGGTCATGGGTAAAGGCATATTCTTCAAGGATTTGTTTCTTGCTGCCAAAAATAACTGCCTTAATTCTGGTGTTACCTATGGCGATCACTAGAAAACTCATAAAAAATCTATATAAAAACTGAGATTTAGTGCCAGATTATAGGCTACAACCTTTACGAAACTCACGTAGAGACTCCAACGGTGAACTCATCATTAAACAACGACAAAGTAAAATTAAATCTAAATTCGGCAAAACCTGACTTTGATTCACTTTTACATATTGATGATTTTGCAAACAATAAA
>JANNDZ010000603.1:0-1688 GCA_031378395.1 Pseudanabaena sp. OTE_75_metabat_487_sub | reverse complement strand
GAGCGCTAGAGCTTCAGAAGCCACGTCTCTTTATCTTAGTGAACTACAGATGGTGGCAGTTCCTGAAGAGATTGGCGAGTTGAAACACCTAGTTTGGCTATATCTCAGCGAAAATGAATTGACTTCTCTGCCAGATGCGATCGCGAATTTGCAAAAATTAACTTGGCTGCATCTCGAATCTAATCAACTGCCGAAAATTCCTGATGCAGTCATGCAGCTCAAAAATCTGACTGTTCTAAATTTAGCTGAAAATCGTATTTCTAGTTTGCCCTCGGATCTTGGCAAATTATCAAATTTAGCAAGATTTGCTGTTAACGATAACTCTTTAAGAGAATTGCCATCTGAGATTGGATTGCTTAAGTTTCTGACATGGCTTGATTTGAGTGAAAATAAGCTGGATAGACTGCCACCAGAAATCATCAACCTTACCAATTTAACTGAGTTAGATCTGCGAAAAAATAATTTAACTACTTTGCCCGAAGAAATAGGCAATCTTTCAGCACTTACAGATCTCTATCTTGGCAACAATCAACTAACTTTTCTTCCAGAGGCGATCGGTAATCTCAGAAATATCACAGAACTAGATTTGTCTTACAATCAGCTAACGACTCTGCCCCGTGAAATTGCAAATCTTAAGAAGCTTGTGCGCCTAGATCTAAGAGGTAACTCTATTGATGCAGCCTCTTTAAATAATTTAAAAAATGGCATGATTTTAATATAAAACCCCAAAAACATTACCGTCCGTGTAGTGGGCAGTAATGTTTTTGGGGTTTGTAATAATGACAAAAGAAAAGCAGCGCCAAGCGCTGCTTTTCTTTTGTCATTAATGATGATATCTGAAGAGAACAAAGAAATACTCGTTTATATCAATGTATTGTCAATAGCTTCGATGATTCTCTCAGATTGATTTTGATAATTCCCTAGACTTATTTCTTACTTTCAATGTTTTGAAATAGTATTTTTAGCTAATACTTTGAGCTAGTGTGAGCGACGTAAATAGACCATCAAGCGAAAAATTACCAGACAATTAAGTTAATAGCCAAATTAACTTACCTACTAATTTAGTAAGTTAATGAGCCGCCACAGCTTCGCGTACAGGAATGACGGTTACGGACTTGACATCCTTACTCTTGTTGCGAGTGTCGTTAATGCTAACAACTGTATAGGTTTTAGTATTATCTGCACGAAATACATCGCCCACAGAGAGAGGCTTGTTGTAGTTCAATGCACCAATAAAGCGTTGGTGAAGATCTGTCATTAAATACTGCATAAACTCCTCGTTTAATATGGAAAATCTGAAAACATGAGCACACCATATAAAAACATATGTTGCTGCTGCCATCTGTATACCACTGTTTTTGCGATTGGTATATAAAATTTCTTATATTTTTTTGTAACTTAGTCACTTTTTGTCAAACACTTAGATGTGTGTTACAAATTTGGCTGAAAAGCTGAAAAATTTGTAAGTAGTGTCAATACTCCAAAATGTAATCTGTCTATGACTTCATCGCCTGCAACCGAACTTGTGCTTGATTATGCTTTGAGCGCCTATGCCTATGATTTGCCAAGCGATCGCATTGCACAAGATCCAGTCACTCCAAGAGATACATCGCGACTTTTGGTGGTTGATACAGCGCGCGATCTACAGCATCATCACTTTTACGATCTGCCTAACTTTTTGCAAGCGG
>JANNDZ010000563.1:0-3929 GCA_031378395.1 Pseudanabaena sp. OTE_75_metabat_487_sub | reverse complement strand
TTAAAACCCTTACTGGGTTTGGTTTTTAATTCACAAAAGTGTTGCAACACTTTTGTGAATTTGTATAAAAATAGCGCCAAGCGCTGAAACCCTAAAAGAAGGTAGCTATGCTTTGCGTCGCTACCTTCTTTTAGGGTTTGATATGAAACAAAAGGACCTAGCCAATGGCTAGGTCTTTTTGTTTCGGAATACTTTAGGATCTTTAGGTCACAGTCAACTGCTGGAAGGATCTCAGGTCTACTAGTAAATTAGGCTAGCAAGCTAGAGATAATTAACTAAATACCTTACAGAACAGCCCCAGCACACAGCTCGGAAACCTGAAGACCCACACGTTTACCGTTACTACTATCTGATTGCATGGGCATCACCTCCTGTTATCTAAATGTTTATTATCAAGTGTGATTCGGCTTGACACCGAAGGTTTATTCAACCTGAAATGTAATATAGCCGACAAATCAGGATTTGACAATAGAGATCATATAGCAATGCAAGTTTTGCAAACCTAAATAGGTCGTGCGAAGCGCCGCCTATTTGGTCAAAATATCTCTTACAAAGCCTTATAAATCAAATTTCAGCACCTTTGGTACTGAAATTTGATTTATAAGGCTTTGCGAAAAATGATGATAGTTCTGTTGCTATTTCGAGCGATCGCATCAGGAATATTTCCATGCATAATCTGCTGAACAATGCCTTCACGACTTGCCCCTAACATAATTACATCACTTCTCTCCTGATTAGCTAAGTCAAGAATCGCATCAGCAATTGATTTAGAACAAATAGGAATCGTGCCAACAGAAAAGCGAAGCGATTTATATAGAGAATCTGCATATTTCTCTAACTGACTTGCCTGATAATTTTCATCCGCAGGAGAGAAAATCTGACATAGACAGACTTCTGGATAAGGAGAAAGTGTCATCAGTGCAGGGAGTAATAACAATGCACTCTCGGTATTCGGCCCCCCAGCAATCGGGATTAACCAACGATTGAAAGAAATATTTGGCTTCTTAAATTCTTGATTAAATGGATTAACTTTCTGCAAGCGATCGCTAAATTTGACGAGCATTACATCACAATTTGCTTGCCTTACCACAGTATCCACTGTGTCTCCAAATATACGATCTGGAGATTTCGATTTATCATACCAGCCAATTAACAACAAATCAATCTGGCGATCGCTAGCCACTTCTAAAATCGTCTGACCCTCATCATGGGCGACACGCACTTGCAAATGAAGAGAAACTTTCCTAGTCTTAGCAGCATTAGTCACCTGTTGAAATAATTCTAAACTAGGATTTAAATCAACAGCCGTAGCTGATGGAGAGAGATGGGGAGAAATAGAGATAATATGCAGACATTCTAATTCGTAGTTTTGCTTTTCTGCGATCGCGATGGCGATTTCGATCAAATACATCGCAGTTTGAGGATTGCTCAAAGGTAGCAATAAACGCCCCTTGCCCGTCGCAGTTCCACGTTGTTGGTAAACAAGATAGGAGGATTTAGATATTTGGGAACTGACTCCACGCAATCGTTTTGACTGAGCACGTAAAATATCGCTACGAGTAATAATACCGACTAGATTATTGCGATCAATTACAGGTAACCGCGAAAGCTTGTAATAGGAAAGTAGATAGAGAACTTGAGAAAGGCTCTCTTCAGGACTTACCGTAATTGGCTTTTGGGTCATGATTTGGCGAATCGCAACAGAGTCTGATATCTTGCTTTCTTGAGCCTTTACTAAATCCATTTGCGTGATAATACCGACTAGATGCCCATCAGTGACGACAGGAAAGCCCCGATGTCGCGATCGCGCAAATGTCTGGATCGCCTCATTGATGATCATGTCACTGTTAAGGGTTTCTACCTGTTGCTGCATCACATCCATGGCTCTCAGACCATCCCATAATCCATCAGTGACAACTTCTGCTTCAAGATGAATACCTTTCTGTTCTAATAAATGGGTGTACAAAGAGCCAGGGGCATATTTTTCTGTGCAGAGATAGGCAACTACGCTAGTAATCATTAATGGCAGAATAATATTAAAATCTCGCGTGATTTCAAACACAATCACAAAGGCGGTAATTGGAACTTTTGCGACTGCGCCAAAGAAAGCTCCCATTCCTGAAAGTGCATAGGTTGAGAGCGTCCCCATCCCCAGTAGCGAATGTTCTAAATTCCCCACCAGTGAGCCAAGAGCTGATCCTAAGATCAAGCTAGGTACAAATAATCCTCCAGAAGTCTCGGCGCTACAGGCAATTAAAGTGAGCACAAATCGCACTACAAAGGTTCCAGCCGTAGCTTGCCAGTCTGATTGTCCCGTAGCCAAAAATAACTGTAAGCCAGTACTGTCACGAAATTCACTAGGTAACATGGCGATCGCAATTCCCGACAAACAACCTGCGATCGCAATCCGCCATGCAAATCCAATTTTAAAAAAATTGCGATTCCATTTAATTACAGCGAGCACACTGTGATTAAAGAATGCTGCAAACCATCCAACTAGCAAACCTAGTAATAGGAGAAAAGGAATTTCTTGGGCGGAGAATTGAATGACGGGAATAACTGAGGTAAGGCTATGCCCTGACAACATCAGAGAAACGACACCGCCAATAAACGAAGCAAGAATTGCAGTTCCTAAAGTTAGGCTTGAGACATCATGCAGCAATTCTTCAATTACAAATAATACGCCTGCGATCGGGGCATTAAATCCTGCGGCGAGTCCTGCGGCAGCTCCTGCGGCGATCAGTTGTCGCTGATATTCAGGCGAGGTGGGAATCCACTGGCTTACCTGTCCTGCGATCGCAGCGCCAATTTGCACTGTTGGCCCCTGCCTCCCCAGTGCCAATCCTGAACCGAGCGCCAAAATCGTACTGGCAATTTTAACAATTGCAACACGCAAATTTAGTGCGATCGGAACATAGCCAAGGGCGGCTTTGACTTGGGGAATGCCACTACCTGAAGCCTCAGGTGCAAATTGTTCAATTAAAAATCCTGAAAGATATCCCCCAGTTAAGCCAATTATAGGTAATGCAATCCATGCTGGTAAGTCATTTGCAATTTGGATTCGCCAACCACCGATCCAGCCAATTCCCTGTTTCAACATGACGGCAGCCAATCCTGCCACAACCCCTATCAAACAAGCTTCAAAAATGGCTAACCGTTTTGGTTTTAGCCATTTGTGCCACAGTGATATGCCTGAAACCATAAAAAGTTACAGAAAATATAATTATCGCTTAATTTGCTTAGGGAAATCAGGCACTAATAAGGATTGTACTAACTCCCCTTGTTCATTATAAAATCTTATTTGACCTTGTTCATTGCATAGCCATACTTCAAGAGCTTGGGCTTCAAAATACAACTTTTTTTTGAATTCCATTTCACCCAAAGTATTGCCTATAGATTTAACTTCTATACAAATTTCTGGTGCTATAGATGCTGATACTTCATCTTGGATTTTATCAAATCTTTCCTCCGAACACCAGACAACATCAGCAACCTTAACCCCATCTGTTGTGTCGATCGCACATTCTGGCATTACTTCCCCATTACTTAATAAAGATTCTAATAAACGTTGGATTCTTCCTTGATGAAAAGAATGTTTAATCTTTACTGGACTCATTATGATTTGCCCCCACTTATTTAATTCAATTTTGAAGGGTAAATTTTGTAGCTGTTTATTCGCACAAACTTCTTCCCATTTCATAATTAATTATCTAGAGCAATTAATATAATCATAACTTATTTGTCAATATTTTAGACGACATGGCGATCGCCTATCTGTGATCTGAAAATTGGCATAATCACCTATATATTTCATCGTTGGTAGAAACTATGCAAGTAAAAGACTTGACTGTAGAGCAACTACAAACTTTAATCCGTAACACCTTAGATGAACGCTTGGATGAATACTTTAGCGATCCTGATCATGGAAA
>JANNDZ010000367.1:0-2465 GCA_031378395.1 Pseudanabaena sp. OTE_75_metabat_487_sub | reverse complement strand
TAAATGGGCGCTCCTGTTGCGATCGGATTGATTGAATAGTCAGTCTTCTTTCGAGATCAAGCTCACTGTCGGGATAGCTAGGCGATCGCAAAATCTCTGCACCTAGCAGTAGCATGTCATGAAAATCTGATGAAATAGTTTTCAGCGAGAGTAAAAAATAGTCACTTGAGCATTCTGTGCCTAATGACGCACCAATCGACTCTACCTGTTCTGCAATTTCGAGGGAGGAAGATCTTTCAGTGCCGCGTGTCATCAATGAGGCGGCTAGATGGGTTAGTCCTGATTTTGTCGAGGTTTGGACGCGCTCACCACCCGCAAAGAAGCACCGTGCTGCGATGATGTCAGCCGTAGGGTTTTCGGTTACTAAGACCACAATGCCATTGGATAAGACCAAGCGATCGCTGATTCGTTGTGACATTGTTAGTGACAAGTTTTGATTCCCGAATTTACAAACAACAAACATTACAAAAAACAAACATTAAAGATAGTGACTCGCGATACCTTTAATATCCCTAGCTTATACCAATTCATGAAAGTGGCGGCACACTTTTGTGAATTGGTGTGACTAACTGATCGCAAAGCTGCAAGTGGTGTTGCCACTTGCAGCTTTGCGATCAGTTAGCAAAATCTAGCGATTTCCAGCCAAACTGACGATATACATAATCTCAAACTTGATGAACTATGAGTAATGGGGACAAAAAATCAGCTGCTTGCGTTTAGCACCCGACAGATTATGCTAGATTTTCTGTCATCTTCAAAGCGTCGTACTAATATGTTAAGGATGAGAATAGCTTCGAGCTGACTGTCTTTTGAATTAATTCAAAAATCTGAACAAAATCACACAAATCCAATCAGTCATCTATACAAGTCGGTTTCAGTTTCATGTAATACAGAGCCTACAGCGCCTTGCGCTTCAAAAAATATCGACAAATTTAGGAGCAAATTATTAGGTAATTGTCGCTGATTGTCTAGATAATCACCAGCATTTTGTAGTAGAGATGCTCGAAAAAACGCTGTAAATAAGAATGACGTTAATTGCGGAGAGGATTGGATGAGTACTGCAAAGGATAAACGGAAATGTCTAGATTGCTTAACAAAAGCGATCGCAGACTTACATGGTCAAGTTGACATTGCGCAATTGACTAAAATCTCCAATTTGATCATTCAGACCATGACTGGCCCTTGGCGGTCGTTTCATACGCCAAATCATATTTTTGAGGTTGGCGAAGGGGGAGATGCGATCGAGGTAATATCAGCAATATTTCACGACCTAGTTTATGTACAGGTAGATCAAGGCATCAGCGTCAATATTAGTCGCTATATTTCACCATATATCAAACAAGATCGTGAGCAATTAGTCATTCTTGACCCTCCCGAACTTCAAGAAGATATGATTTTTAGAATGGTAACGATGCTGTTTGGCTTTGAGCATGGACAGCCTCTACTACCAATGTCTGGGCAAAATGAGTTTCTAAGTGCACTCATCGCCATCAAAGCTCTAGAAAACATGCTGCCTTTAGTGACATTGACAGAAATAGCTGCTTGTATCGAAGCCACAATTCCGTTTCGTCCACAATTAGATTCTGGGTTGACTTGCTCGGATTTGCTATTTGGGCGATTAATTAATGCTAATGAGATATTTAATTTTGGGTGGGGCGATCAAGAAATCGCGGAAATCGTCAAGAGAGCAGTTCGTTTATCTAATCGCGATGTTGAGAATTTTGCGAGTACCAATTCATCTAGGTTTCTGAACAATACTTGGAACTTAATTCCAGAGACAAATCATGATCTTAAGAATGTCAACTCCTATAGTGTGCATGGCTATCGAGTTTCCATTCAAAAAATGGAAGGATTTATGAACTTCCTCTCACCTGAAATTGTTTTTCGACGCTATCGCAACGAACCAAATGAGAAAGATTATTACAAATTACTTGCCCAAACCAAGCAAAATCTGGAAGTAGCAAGATTATATTTAGGAACAAAACTCACGTCGATCGCAATTTTGGAAGCCCTATCATTTCGGATTGGACGTGATATATCGCTCTCGACCATGATGGGGGAACTGCCTTTAGAAGAAAGACCTGTAATAGGTTTAGAACAGTTTTTACCAGAAATCATCACACCTCAACAGCCTTCGAGTCCAGTTGAAGCTGAAGTATTAGAGCTTTTAGACAAGGGACGCACTGTTGACTCTAGTTACGATGTTAAGAATTCACCTGTAGCAACTTTTATGGTGAAATCGATTGGCTTTATGGAAATGCAACGCATGTTAGATCTTTCCAAGGAATTTTTTAAGGGGAACTTAACCTCAGAGGAGTTAATTGCAAGCTGTGATCCTTATGTAATGTCAATGATTAAGAGTGCTGTTTTACAGTTGTTTGACTCTCGCAAAGCTGCTCTTTCTCAGTAATCAATGCCATGCAATCCAAGGGTTTTGTTGAGAGTGTTGTGAAGCAACACTCTCA
>JANNDZ010000366.1:0-5009 GCA_031378395.1 Pseudanabaena sp. OTE_75_metabat_487_sub | reverse complement strand
GCGCCGCCTCATACTCTTTGGGCTTTGATAAGATTGATGTATACACATAGAGAAATTGTTTGGTTAAGAATCTCTAAAAATTTGCAATAATCTAAAGTTAGTTCTTCAATACTTACCCAAGTCACATATCTTTATGCCGCTCAAATCTACAACCCGTCATATTCAGATTTATGCTGCCATTGTTGAGGAGCAGAATGATGAGCTGATCGACAGCGAAAATACTTTGACTATAGATGTTGATCCTGACAATGAACTGAACTGGACAGATGGTGCTTTGCAAAAAGTTTATCGCAAGTTCGATGAGCTGGTAGCAGACTACAAAGGTGCTGATTTGACAGATTACAACTTGCGTCGCATTGGTTCAGATTTAGAGCATTTTGTGCGATCGCTATTGCAGCAAGGCGAAGTTACCTACAACCTCAATCACCGATCGCTTAACTACAGCATGGGACTACCCCAGATAGTCAACACCGAAGCCAAATAGAGAATAGACAACGCTGGGCGTTGTCTATTCTCGTTATAAAATTTAGTAATATTTTAAAAATTATGTCTGAAACCACCGCACCAACTTCTGAAGAGCCAAAGGCAAAACCTGCCGCGAAGCCCAAAGCCGAAAAGCCACCTGCGATCGAAGAATTACCCTTTGACGAATTTATTAACAAGCATTATCTACCAGCCCTAACCAAAGCCTTTGAGAAGCAAGGCGTAGATGATTTGCAATTGGAGTTTGGCAATTCTCAAGTGCGTGGGATTTGGGCGCAAGGTTCACGCCAGTTTACAGTTTATTTTTCTAAGGCAGATCTCAATGCTCAGAAGGCTTTTTCCTGTGCTGATGCTGGGCGATCGCCTAGTACGATCGAGCCATTTTTGATCGACGAGCGCAAAGCACCGCTCGATTTACTTGTGTTTGGCGTAATTCAGCGATTAAATGCCCAGAAGTGGCTAGCAGCCAAATAAAAAAGAAAGAGGCGTGTTTCGCCTCTTTCTTTTTTATTTGGCAACCACAACCTGTGCGCCATTTATAATCTCAATTTTCATGCCCAGTTTATCTAGCTCTTGAGCAATAATCTCGACGGTTTTTTTGTCAGTCGCATTTTGCAAAACTAATGACCAAGCACCAATTTGAGCCTTAGTTAGATCTTGATCTACTTCGAGCCATTTTGCCGATTGGCGAGATGACTCAGCAGAAAATTTAGGATCTTCGACAAGTTTTTTGCCTGACAAACTCGCTTTATCAGCCCATTCCGCAGCTTTGAGATAGGACTCTCTCGCTCCTCTCGCATCTCCTAAAAACAATAGTTGATCGGTCGCCTTATATCGCCAAACTACATAAGCACTGGGTTGTTGATCGGGATTTAGCGATTTCAAACCCTGACTATAGATTGCGATCGCTTTACTCGGAACTCCCGCAAACATCGATACGCTAGCTGACATATATATGTAACTACTAGTAAATCTGGGATCGCGATTAATAATGTTTTCAAAATAAAGCGGACTGAGGCTATATCCAGTTTGAAAGTTATTTCTGGCAACATCATCACCAAAATATTGCAAAAACTGCAAAAACGCAAAGTTAGCGATCAAGTTATTAAAACCAAATCCGCGTGGAGGCAGTTGTTTAAATAATTTTAGACGAGCTTCTTCGTCTCTGACTGCCTTACGAGTTTCTTCTATGGTTTGCCCACTCAATCGTTGGTTGAGCTTGGGCAACTGCAAGCTGAGAGTGATCGCTCCCAAAACTGCGATCGCCCCCAAATTAATGACAAGGTTACGGAACCGCATCTGACTTAATTGCCTTCAGAAATAAATGTATCTTTACTCAGACTATCAATTAGTTTATTGCTTGGTGAGCCATCAGCAGGGCTAATTGTATAAAAATTTTGTGCTCTGATGATCGCATTACGAGTTTCACCACTTAATACACCATCGACTTTACCAGTGTAGAAACCTCTCTGAGCCAGTAATCTCTGCAATTCTGAGACTTGTGTGTTAGCTGCAGCTGGAGCCGTGGGCTGTGCTACTGGTGCGGTTGTGGGCTGGACAGCTGGAGTTGTCGGTTTAGGTGTTGCTTGGATCGTTGGTTTTGGTGTGACTGCGGCTTGCGGTTGCGGCGCAGGTGTTACCTGTGGTTTTGGCTCAACGCGAATAGCTGGCGTAACATTAGCTGGCGCTGGTGTAACATTAGCTGGCGATGGCGTAACATTAGCGGCGGCAATTGGTTGTTTTGGAGCACCTGCTTCTAGCGCGGCGATCGTTCTCGCTCCCGCCACACCATCCGCAGTTAAACCATAGGCTTTTTGAGCAGCAATGATTGCGTCTCTGGTACGTGTACCTAAAAATCCTGTAATCGGCCCATTATAAAATCCGCGATCGGTTAGCAAATTTTGTAAGTTGGCTACTCCACCGTCGATAGCTGGAATCACAGTATTTGCAGCTTGGTTACTTGCAGTTGGCTTAGGGGCTGCTACCGCTGGTTTTGCATTGGTTTGCAATGCTGCCATAGTTTGAGTGCCTGCAATGCCATCGATTGTTAAGCCATAGTTTTTCTGAGCAGCCGCGATCGCGGCTTTGGTCTGCGCTCCTTTTACCCCATCGATCGCACCGTTGTAAAAACCGCGTTTGGATAGTAACTGCTGCAAGGCGGCAACATCCTTTTCACTAGTCTTTACGGCGACGGTTGCAGATGTAGTTGTAGGATTTTTGGCGGCAATAGTGACAGGACTAGCTGCCGATTCCAGAGCCGTAAGGGTTTGATTACCTGCGATACCATCAGTGACTAAGCCATAGTTTTTTTGAGCGGCGACGATCGCAGTACGAGTTTGTGGTCCCATGATGCCATCCACCGCACCATTATAAAAACCACGTTTGCTGAGCAACTCTTGCAGGCTGGAAACTTGCTCGCTTTTGGTACTAGTAGTTGTAGAGCTGATAGTTGTTGTAGCTGCTTTAGCACCGTCTGACTCTAGCGCCGCCAAGGTCTGAGGTCCTGCAACACCATCGGTAGTGAGGTTATAAGCTTTTTGCGCCGCGACGATCGCAGAGCGAGTCTGAGATCCCATGATGCCATCAACAGCACCGTTGTAAAAGCCCCGATCTGCGAGTAATTTCTGGAGATTCATTACTGTCGATGAAGTCTTAGTCGTAGCTTCATCTGAAGTAGATGCGGTATCAACCACATCTACTTTTATGGCGATCGCATCTACAGCTTTGCCATCTTCGAGAGCTGCGATCGTCCGACTACCAACAATCCCGTCGGGAGTGAGTCCAAGTGCTTTTTGAGCGCGAAGGATGGCATTTTTAGTTGACGCTCCTGCGACACCATCGATCGCCCCAGGATCAAAGCCATTTTTTGCTAGTAGCGATTGTACATATTTCACATCCGATGATGGGGCTGCGGCAGCTAAAGCATTTAAGGTCGATCCTAAACCGATCAGCAGGGTTGTACCTGTTAGGAGTATGTTTAAGCTGAGTTTGGTGGAATTAGTAGTAAATTTCTTGAACCATGTTTGGAAAGTGTCAGGTATTTCACTGGCGATCGCATCGTCAACATTGATAAATTCTTCTTGGATATATGCTAAGAGTTCCATGATTAGACCTTGTTGAGATTAAAAATTAAGATTTGTGATTGAGAGAAATTCAGGGGAATTGACAAAATTTGTTCAGTTTTTTTAGGATGAATTGGCATTTTTGGCTGCTGGTGCATTTTGACTAGAGGTTGGGAATTGGGTTCCATTACCTAGCGGAGCGCTGCTAGGAATTGGCTGAATAGTTTGACTATTTGGGCTACTGGCAGGGATTTGAGCAATATTCTGAGCGGGATTTTGCGATTTAAGAGCCGTCTGTAAATCTGATGTCAAATCACCTGTGGCGGCTTGTCCGTAAGCAAGTTGAGCTTTCAAAATACTTGCCTTAGTCTGAATGTTGTACAAGCCACCGAGATCAGCCTCATAAAAGCCTCTTTCCTTAAGTAATGTTTGGATAGCCAAGACATCTTGTGTTGTCGGTAGTCGGGGCAAAGCAGGCTGAGTGAAGGGAAGATTGTTGCCACCAGCCAACAACGATCGCATTGTCAAAGGACCAACAAAGCCATCTTGAGATAACGCATAGGCTTGTTGTGCTCTCAATATGGCGTTAGTCGTGGTTTGCCCTAGCTGTCCATCAATTTCGCCTTGATAAAATCCCCTCTGTTTCAGCAATATTTGCAAATTCCCGATTTCACTTATTATTGGCTGCTGAGAGCTGCTGACTTTAGAATCATTTGAGTGCACAATCACAATTTGCTGGTTTGGCGACTGACTTGGTGATGGGCTTGGTGATTGGTTTTGGCGATCGCTAGTAGTTTTTCCTGTAGGTTGAATTGGTTGCTGAGGAGCTAAAGGCTTACTAACTGATGAATTTCGCAATAACGCCAAGGTCTTTTCCCCAGGAATCCCATCAGCAGCCAGATTAGCCTGAGTTTTCTGAAAATCAATTACAGCTTGCTTGGTATATCTGCCATAAACCCCATCAATTTCTCCGACTGCAAATCCACGTTGAGCGAGTAAAGTCTGTACCTCCAACATGTAGCTGGTATTACAGAGATATAACTGGTCACACCAAGGCGCAACATTTACCGAAGGCTCTAACATTTGAGTAGCGATCGCAGGAGCTAAATTCCAGCTCAATCCACTGAGACTAGTAAAGGTGATCGCTGATAGTAAATAGGCTTGCTGTTTGATCGCAGCAAAATTCCAGTCAAGCTTATTTGACTGATACTCATCAGCATCAAGCCCATCACAAGGAGGCAGATCACGATCTGTCGCTTCTTGATTGGCTTGTTCATATGCCCATGCATCATATATATATGCTGCAAGTTCCATAATGGCTACCAAATGATTGCGGTCTAACTTATTTTAAACGATTTTTTCTGGTTTCTTACGTCAAAAAATGTATACATGTTTTTTTATAGCGCTTTGCGCTGAAATAAAAACCAATAGTTTTGTTGAGAGTGTTGCAAAGCAACACTCTCA
>JANNDZ010000528.1:0-1983 GCA_031378395.1 Pseudanabaena sp. OTE_75_metabat_487_sub | reverse complement strand
GCGCCCAATTACCACCGCGTGAGAATCAAGGCTTGATTCTTCGGTAATTACAGCCGAGGCTTTGCGAATTACGTCAATATAGTCGGCATCAGTGCGATCGATGACAAGGATTTCACCTTCGTTAAAATCGCGCACATCCAGATGATGGAACGCAACTCTAGCGCGACCATGAACAATACCAGAACCGATGCTTAGCCCTTTGCCAACTACCGATGAAACAAACTCTACTTTGATTAAATCCGTAGAACCTGCCACGTCTTGCAGCGTTCCTGCTGACATAACCACTAAATCACCTGCGGAGAGCAATTTCATCTCTTGAGCGAGGTTGAGGGCGGCTTCAAAATTTTGTCTTGCAGATGGCAAAGATATTAATACCATTGGCTGCACACCCCAGACCATTTGCAAGCGCCTCGCGACTTGGACATTGGGCGTAACTGCCAAAATCGGAATCGGTGGACGGAATTTGCTGACGTTGCGAGCCGTCGATCCTGTCTTGGTAAGAGTGACGATCGCAGCCGCATTTAGTTGGATCGCAATTCGACCCACCGCCTGACTGATCGCATTGGGGACAGCCCGTCCCATGCTTTCAAGGGGTTGCATTTTGAGGTCTTGCTCTCGTTCGATGCGAACGGCAATTCTTGCCATCGTTTCTACCGCCAAGATCGGATATTTCCCGACCGCCGTTTCGTTAGAGAGCATCACGGCATCAGTTCCATCAATGATCGCATTTGCAACGTCAGAAATTTCGGCGCGGGTAGCACGAGGACTGCTGACCATGCTATCGAGCATTTGTGTCGCTGTAATGACTGGAATGCCTAAGCGATTGGCGGTTTTAATCAACTGCTTTTGGGCGATCGGGACATCTTCGGCAGGTATTTCCACACCCAGATCACCCCTTGCCACCATTACTCCATCGCAGACAGAAAGAATCGCTTCCATGTTCGCGATCGCTTCGTGCTTCTCGATTTTGGCAATGACGCTAGCTTTCCGACCTGAAGCAGCAATCAAGTCTTTTACCTCTAGCACATCTTCAGGATTGCAGACAAAGCTAAGTGCTACCCAATCCACGCCTTCAGACAAGCCAAAACGTAAGTCTTCACGATCTTTATCGGTCATCGCACTGACCAATAAGTGCACATTTGGGAAATTTACCCCTTTATTATTAGAAAGTGTGCCGCCAATGACCACGCGACAATAAAGATCACCTAATTCCACATTTACATCTTCGACGACCATCTCAACTTTGCCGTCATCGAGCATAATTACTGCACCGATAGGCACTTCTTCAGCAAGGGTGTCATAGGTAATGCAACTAATTTCGTAATTACCATCAACTTTGCGACTGGTGAGTGTAAATTTGTCACCTTTCTCAAGAGTAATTGGACCTTCTTTAAATACCCCAAGGCGAATTTTTGGTCCTTGCAAATCCTGCAAAATTCCCACAGGTTGATTGAGTTCACTAGATACTTGGCGAATATTGCAAATGCTGCGATGGTGGTCAGCATGAGTGCCGTGGGAAAAGTTGAGGCGAAAGGTGCTTGCGCCTGCTTCAATAAGCTGGCGAATCATATCTGGGCTACTGGTCGCGGGTCCAAGAGTAGCAACAATTTTTGTGCGACGAAAAGTTTCTCTAACGGTCATGGATTGTCAGCTAACGGCGAAACTCAAACATACCAGAATCTCATGACAATTCTCCAAGTTGTCATTACTCTTTGGGGTATGAGTTACACCAATATTTCAGTCAGCTTCAAAAACTCGTATGCCAAAGTCATCTATAGTCAAGCGATCGCCAAAATCCTAGTTTTAAAATTAAGATGCGATCGCTATTTTAGGAATATGCTCGCAATCACCTAAACCTCAATTTATAAAGAGTAAATCGCAGTCACTATTTTTGAATTGTGTCAATTTGAGAAAGATCACAAAAAATTAAAGCTAGCAATTTGGAGAAATCCTTATTTCAACTACTCCCTTCCCATCCAAGAA
>JANNDZ010000519.1:0-3529 GCA_031378395.1 Pseudanabaena sp. OTE_75_metabat_487_sub | reverse complement strand
GACGGGACAAGTGGATTGCCATCTCAATCGACCAGACCAATGCGTACAACTCCCTCGCTCACTTTGCCATCGTCGAGGCACTCGTCAAACTGCCATCAATGCAGAGTGCACTGTTGCGGGCGTATTACCAACGATTCGTGGCGCCAGTCATCAAGATCCTCACGCGATTTTTCAGCTAGATATTGTAAAACTTCTTGCTGCTCATTCAGTGAAAGTTGATCGATCAAAGTAAAAACCTGATCTTTTGTAATTTGTAAAGTTAGCATAAGTGTCAATTCCCTTAAGTGTTATTCATAAATTTAGCAAAATATTATTTTCTATTGCCTAAATTATAACGGCACATCAATCCCCAACTCCTCACAAAACGCCCGAATGAGGCGATCGCATCAATAATATCTATCTCTGTAAAGGCGATCGATGGTTGTTTTTTTTGCGAAATTGCGATACAAATGTTATGCTTGACGTAACACATAACACTTGCCTATGTCTCAAAAATACAAAGACAAACGCACAGCCAAATTTGCTGCTGGCGATCGTGTCAAAGAATTTCAGGGAATTGAAAGGCAAGCATACAAGCGTCTAGAAATTCTAGAAGCCGCACCTAATAAAGAATCCTTAATGGCTTTGCCAAGCAACCGTTTTGAGGCACTAGGTGGAGATAGAAAAGGGCAGTACAGCATCCGCATAAATGACAAATGGCGTATTTGTTTTGAGTGGACAGAAACAGAAAATCGTCCATTTAACATCGAAATTGTTGATTATCACTAAAGGAGAAAATAACTATGGCAAGACCTGCAATTCACGCTGGCGAAATCTTAGCTGATGAACTAGAAGAACTTGGAATTAGTGCATCAGAACTAGCGCGATCGCTCCATATCCCCACAAATCGGATTACGCAAATTCTCAAAGGGCAAAGAGGTATCACAGCTGATACTGCATTACGTCTAGGACGATGGTTTGGCACTGGTGCAGAACTGTGGCTTAATTTGCAAAAGGCTTATGAGTTACGCCTAGCCGAGGAGTTGGCGGGAGAAGAAATCAAAAAAACAATTCAACCTCGTTCATCTATAAACAATCAGCAGTTAGTTCAAGTTTAGATAGATAAATTTTGGGTATTGGGAATGCGATCGCTGTCTGATTTTTTTGAAGTGGCGATCGCAATTACTGTGAGTCATGATTGTGGTTAAGCGCTCGCGATCTCAATCAACAATAAATATTCTCAAATAATTTGATGTATTTTAGAAAGAAATCACTTTAATTATATCTTTACAATATGATAATCTTAGGAAACTCAAAGATAATTTCTTCGCAAAAGTGATGTGTAAATATGAATACAACTGTCATGATCGCAGGGATTGTTGCATTAGTTTTGATTGCGATTGTTTGGCTTCTCCGCGATCGCATAACGTCTCTTTCGGTGAATGCGAAAAAACGCACAATGCAGGTTAAAGCCAAGCCAAATGAACCAATACAGGATGACCCACCAGTAAACGTCGTGTTTAAGGGCAATAAGCTACGGGGTGAGGGTGAATACCGTATGCGTGGTACTGAGTTTTCGGAAAACGATGTTGATGGTAAGCAGAAGGTGGAATTGGGTTATGATGATCCACTGAAGGACTCAAGCGACAAAAATAACTCGTAAATGCTGGATCAATGGCAAAACTGCGTAAATTAGCGAACCGTACAAAGGAACTCGAAACATTTCTACAAATGGCACAGGGCAATCATGATTGCCGCATTATGCTTATTGAAGGAGAGTCAGGCATGGGGAAATCATCGCTTCTCAGCCGATTTCAGCAACAATGTCCAGACACAGTGAAATATGTGCCGTTTGATTGCAAAGGCTTAGATAGTATTGCAGCGTTTTTGTCGGAAGTTGTAAATGATTTGGGACGAGCGCAATTTCCTACTTTTGTAAAACAACTTATAACTTTTATACAAGGAAGTGTTGATTTTTCTGAAAATGATATTGAAGCACAAACAATTTCCATAGCAATTAATGGGACTAGTATCGATCCGCAAGCGCAGGAACATCGTTTACGACAGTTACATGATGCTTTTTTTAATGATTTAGAGAGATTTGAGCATCAAATGGTAATTACACTCGATACTTACCAAATGGCAAACAAGTCATTACAGGATTGGATTGAAGGCACATGGTTAAGAACTGTTGTACGACGTTTAAAAAAGGTGACAACTGTGATTGCTGGGCAGGCAACTCCAAATCCAAGCAATTCGGTTTGGGGGCATGAATGTGAATATTTTAAACTGACTTCGATTGATGAACTAAAGGCGTGGTGTGAGTTTTGTTCAGATCTACCCGATCATGCGATTAAACCAATCTTAATCGGGTTTAAAGGTCATCCTAAAAGTGTTCATGAAATGTTGTTAGCAGTGATAAACAGTGGTCAGTATTGAAGAGATCCTAAAACGAGTTCAACAAGCCGAGACAGAGACAGAACGGCAGTGGATCTTGCTGGAATTACAAATGAGTCAGATGCCTGATGATTTGGTATCTATGCTCTGGGCGGCGGCAATTCCACATTTTTTTGATGCTAATATTTTGGCGGCGTTAAGACCAGAGTTAGCTGAACAAGCGGATAAATTGTATGAAAAGTTAAAGACGTTAACCTTTGTTGAGGAATTTCCTAAACAGGGATATAACATCCATGAACTAACGCGAAATGTGTTATTAAATCAACTTTGGCAGCAGGATAAAGATGAATTTTTGAGGTTATCCCAACGAGCGGCGGATTACTTCTTTTCTGAAAAAATGTCGTCAGAAGAAGATGTGGAATTTTGTTATCACGAGATCCTTAATGAAGGTGATGCACAGACTGGAAGACTATTGGATAGAGGCTTTGATTGGTGGGCTTATCATCAAATTGAGCGTTTACAAGCCGCTGTTCAAGGTTTTCAAGAACATGAAATAGTTGGTAGACTAGATGATTTTGGTAAAGGATTTTCTCTCCATTTACAGGGAATAGTCAAAATTCGTTCTGGTCATTATGCAGAAGCCGAGTCATTCTTTAGTCGAGCAGAAACTTTTTACAACACAATAAACCTGAAAAACCCACGTTATATTACTAGCTTGTTACGAGATATTGGTGGGAGCAAGCTAGAACAGGGCGATTATGATAGTTCGGTTTATTTTTATAAAAATGCTCGCTCGATAAGTGAAGAGCAATTGGGAGAAAATCATCCTGATACTGCTGCTAGCCTGAATGATTTAGCAGGACTTTATAAAGATAAAGGACGATATGATGAGGCAGAATCCCTCTATCTTCGCTCGCTGAAAATCCGTGAAGAGCAATTAGGAAAAAATCATCCTGATACTGCTGTTAGCCTGAATAATTTAGCGGGACTTTATAAAGATAAAGGACGATATGATGAGTCGGAATCTCTCTTTCTTCGCGCACTGAAAATCCGTGAAGAGCAATTAGGAGAAAATCATCCTGATACTGCTGCTATCCTGAATAATTTAGCAGGACTTTAGGGACTTCCAGACAAAAAATCATTCCAATTTTAA
>JANNDZ010000365.1:0-21833 GCA_031378395.1 Pseudanabaena sp. OTE_75_metabat_487_sub | reverse complement strand
CCAAACAGCAGATTTTCTCAGGATATTCACTTTTCAAAGTCAATAATTCATCCGCCGATACCTGACGGCGGTAGGTGGCATAAATCTTAGCGCTCCTACCATCTTGGAGGAGCTTTCTGACAAAACCCAGACCAATGCCATGACTTGCTCCCACAATTAAAACATTGCCCTGATTAATTTCGTATTTCATCTGTTTATCCGTCCTCAAAGTAGAACTGAATTGAGCGCGATCTGCTGAGAGCTTGTTTACAATTGTGCTTTAAAAGTCAAATTACTGTAATAATTCTTTGTAATGAAAATAATAAATCCTAGGGAATTGCCCCTGCTGTGGCGAATCGGACAGCTCTCTCTGTCTTGAAGCCAGGTATTTGATTCAAATTATCCGCACTCGGAGATTGACACAGAAGCGATGTTATACCAATTCACGAAAGTGTGACAACACTTTTGTGAATTAAAAATCAAACCCAGTAAGGGTTTTAAAAGGACAAAATGGCTACGCCATTTTGTCCTTTGGTATTAATTGCCGTCTAATATTGCGATCGCCTGATTTTGGTGAATCCTGCTTCTTTGGTAAGCCGCCAACCCTAGATGGGTTGGAAACCTTCGGTTTACCGACTCCTCACAATGGACGAGATCTGTTCGACAGACAATTAATTTTGTCCTTTAAGTCAAGCTTGTGTAATAATTGTTTACATGAGCATTAACAAAACTTAACACTCAGCCCCGACAGGTGCAGGAATCAATAAGGACAAAGCTAATGGAAAACCAAGATACTAAATTCGGCTTCACCCAATTCGCAGAAACTTGGAACGGTCGCCTAGCTATGTTCGGCTTCATCATCGGCATTGCCACCGAGTTCCTCACCGATAAGGGAATTCTGTCTCAGTTGGGTCTGATGTAGTCAAAAAGCATTCAGCGCCGCCACCAAACTTTCTGTGACAGCGTTGGCTCATTCTTTTGTTATCTCTGGTATCCAATTACAATCAAAATTATTAGTTTATGTTCCCCAATCTTCTCGAAGCAACAAAAGAATACTGGCAAAGGCTAGATCGGTTAGAAGCTGCTTATCAACAGGGCGAAATCCCCCTAGAGGAAGTTGATGCCAGAGTGGCTGAGTTGATGACAGCACTGGCTAAGGAACGCCGCACCGCTTTTAACTATTTCTGGCACGGCTGGCAACATTGGCTGACCAGACAAAGAGAAACTCTCATTGGTTTGGCTATTCTGGCGCTCACCACCTATTTTTGGATGTTGACCAGTTCAATTGCTTAGTTTTCTGTTGGTCATCCGCCCCTGCTGCTGGTTAATCGGTTTCAAAAGCAATCCATGCAAAACAATACGAGTAAGAAATCAATGTTCATACCTCGTGGTTTTAAAGAACATTCGGTCTTGACCAAACTTGGCAAAATGGTCTATTACAAGGCTCAAGGAGAACCATAGAATGAACATACTTCAACATCAGCATTAGTCTTCCTGCACGGCTTTGGCGGTGGTTTCTCCGCCTACAAATGGTCAAAATTATATCCAGATTTTGCCGCTTTTGGCAGTAACAATGCGGTAGCTTTTTTGTTTTATGTGACTGAGGTACTTGTACCACAGCTAAATGACACAATGTCTGACTTCTTCGGCTGGTTTTATGAATGTGACGCTTGTACCAATCTCATTTGAAAACCTCTATAGCACCGACATTCCCTAATAGGGCTTATTTGCATTTGCCAATAGTTCCATCGGTCAAGGTTGCACCGCAAAAATTTGCACCGTTCAAAACCGCACCGCGTAGATTTGCACCCGTGAGATTTGCACCTGATAGATTGGAGCCTTGTAAATTTGCACCAACAAAATCAGCACCGCGCAAGTCAGCCTGACTGAGATCTGCGTCAACTAGTCGCGCACCTCGTAAACGAGCTAAGCGCAGATTTGCACCTGACAAATCGAATTTAGTTAGATTGCGATCTTCCCCACCTCGATTGACGATTTCCCAGACTGTCCGCCACTTGCGATCGAGAATTGTCTCTTCATTGATGATGCTTTCTCGTAGATTGGCAAGCCGCAGATTCGCTCCTTCGAGATTCGCATCTGACAATTGAGCTCCTGCAAAATCCGCTTCAGTCAGATTTGCTTTTGTCAGGTCTGCATAGCGTAAATTAGCAGCATTAAACTTGACACGAGCGAGATTACTCCGCCGTAGATTCGTGATGAATAGATAAGCTTCTGTGAAGTTCGTATCCTCTAAATTCACGCCAGCAAGATTAGCTTTCTCAAAATTCCCACCTGATAAATCCGCTGCTACCAGAGTTTGTCCTTCTACGCGCTGATTAACTATTTTCCATACCAGAAACCACTTTGGCTCAAAAAATGTGTCGCTATCAATTTTGCTCGATCGCAGATCAGTATGAAATAAATTTGCCCCCGCAAAGGTAGTTCCCTCTAAGCTTGCTCCCTCTAGATTCGCTCTTGTCAGATTCACTTCGCTAAAATTAGCTCTGCGCAGATTTGCACGTTTGAGACGCGAATTGGAAAGATCTGCTTTTTCGAGATCAGCTAAGGATAGATTGGCGCTTTCGAGATTAGCACCATCGATTTTTGCACTGATTAGTTTCGCGAACTGTAAATCAGCATTTTTTAAAGAAGCTTGATTGAGAATTGCGCGTTCAAGGTTGGCGTATTTTAAATTTGCCCGAAATAGATTTGCCCCTTCGAGTTTTGCTTCTAACAAATTTGCATTCAAAAAATCAGCGCCAGACAACAGGGCAAAGCGCAGATCTGCGCCCAACATATTCGATCGCATAAATTTTGCGCCATCTAGCTTAGCCCCACGCATATCGGCTTTACGAAGATCGGCATCCCGAATATTGGCATTAATCAAGTCGGCTCCCGCGAGTCGGGCATCGGGCAGGTCACACTCTGAACATTCTTTGGTCTTGATTAATTGATCGACATGACTTTGGTTGGCAGCTATTACTGATGTTGCTGTAGCAATGGTGATGAGTGCCGAAATAGCGATCGCAGTTTTGCCTATACCCATCCTTTTATCTCCGCATCCATCATTGGTTTTTCGAGTTTAATATACTCAATTTTTGCAGCTTGCAAGATATATTTCATCTGCACAGGCTCATTGTGATCTGCTGCAATAAAAGCTGAATTTAAGGCAATATTGCGAATATTACCACCCGCAACACTGAGTTTACCAAGTTTTAGGTAGTCTAGTTCAAGAGTGGGAGTTTGTTTTGGGAAAGCTCGCCGCCAGATTTCAGCGCGTTGCTCTGCATCAGGGAAAGGAAACTGAATCACAAAACGTAACCTTCTTAAAAACGCTTGATCGAGAGAATTTTTGAGATTAGTAGTTAGTACTGCTAATCCGCGATAAGCCTCCATTCTTTGTAACAAATAGCTAACTCCAACATTGGCATGGCGATCGTGGCTGTCCTTAACTTCAGTGCGCTTACCAAAGAGAGCGTCAGCCTCATCAAAGAGGAGAATTACGCCGCCACCTTCAGCCGCATCAAAAATACGTTTGAGATTTTTCTCAGTTTCACCAATATATTTATCAATTACAGAACTGAGATCAACCCGATAGACATCAAGCTGTAACTCATTGCCCAATACTTCGGCAGCCATGGTTTTACCAGTGCCACTTGTGCCTGCAAACAAAGCGCTAATCCCTAGTCCGCGCCGACTTCTACCAGCAAAGCCCCATTTCTCATAGACGGTTAAGCGCTGGCGGACATGGGCGGCAATGTCATGCAGCACAAATTTTTCTTTAGATGGCAAAATCAGATCTTCCCAAGTTGCCGATGTTTCTACGCTTTGGGCTAGTTCATCAAGGCGCGGACGGGATTGAGCGCGGCAGGCGTTCCAAAGGGATTGATGGAAGGTGCTATTTGAGGATTGGAGGTGTGCACTTTTGGCTTTAAGAGAAGCATTGTAGATATGTGTGGGTGAGAGATTAAAATAAGAGACCAGTTCATGAATGGAGCCATTAAGCGAATCTTTAATCTCACTATCAAGATCGCTGAGGGATTCTTCCCATAATATTTGTTGTTCATCGACCGAAGGCGATCGCACATCAAAGGTGAGGATCGTGCGCTGATGCTGGCGGCGGCGGGTTTGACTACTAATGATCAACGGACATTGGAGAATCTCGATCAGATAGCCGATCGCCATATCTTGATGAGGATTGGGTGCTTCATCGCGATCGCAGTCTAGCAATAGAGCAATATCATTCAATGCATATTCGCGATCGCATAGCTGGGCAATTAGCTGGAGATTGATTAAATCATGGGGCAGAAGGTTAGCAGGTATTTTATAAGGCGTTAAGCCCAGATTGTTGCAGACATCAGATGAGATCGACATTTTGCTAGCAACATCGTCACCACATAACTGTAAAACAGGTAGATTTTCTAAATGATGATCTTTGTTAGCGCTTACCCAAGTCGAGATCGCTTGGGTAACAACTTGTTGATGGGAATCAATCTGGACGGAATTGGCGATTATAGGTTCTAAAAGTCGGAGTAGGCGTTCATCAAGATGTCCATCTCCCATTAAATAATGCAAAATCCGCTCGTCAACTCGTAGGGGACTAGCCGTAAGCGCATTCCCTGAACCAATCTCTACTAAATGCCATTGACGCAAATTAGCGGCTGGTGAGAAAGCCGACCAGTCGTTATGGTCTAGTACTGACATCGCTAGACCAAAGGTAACATAGTTTTGCTTGGGATCGTTGGCAATTTCCGCACAAAGATTTCCCCAGCTTGGGATTAATTCTAGACCTACACATAACAGCAAAATATCTCTTTCAAATTCAGAAAGACTAAGGCTTTCGCATAGTCTGGTTAGATAGCTATCAATTTGCTGTTTCTGTAGAGTAGATTCAACTGGCTCTTCTACAGTCTCACCTTTTTTTGCAGCTATTTTTCGCTCTAAAACCAAGCGAATCCTAGCGATCGCTGCATATAGATCGCGCTGACTGTGATTTAGCCAATCGGCATTACTGCTTGAAGTATTTGTAAGAGTGTTTAACGATACAATCATGCTTCTTCGTTTGCTGTTCTGATTAATTGCTCCAGATAGGTTTGTGCTTCATTAACTGGGAGTAGGGTTACTTCTCCATTTCTCAAGATCTCATATTTCCCCCCATGAAATCCATGTCCAGCAATTAAGCCCATAGATATCGCGAGGTTGCCAGTTTCTGTAAGTTTGTTAACACTCATTGTCTCTACTTCAAGATTCAGGCGTTGACTAAGTTCATCTTCATTCATGGTTATCACTGTTTTTTGATATCAGATCTTAAGACAAATTATGGCTTTATTGAATTGTAAATTGCTGTATTATTTCTAATTATTATCAAATATGTAATTTGACAATAATTAGGATTTTTGACAATTTATAACTACTTAGACTTTTCGCAATCCATTGGGCTGTATTCTTGCTGTATTCTTAAAGTATAACCTTTGTCCTATTCATAAAAAATCCTGCAAAATATGAGGAGCGAACCAACCATATTTGCCTCAAATGCCGCTAACGGCAATAACGAGCAAGATGCAGAGATGAATATGGTGGATATCTTGACCTTATCCACGCGGCAGCAGCAAATTATTAATTGGATTATGCGCCAACAGCAGTCTACGTTGGAGGTAATTGCTGTATATATTGAGGCTGAGCTAGAAGAAACAAGTGCTGAGATTGCAGATTTAATTAGGCAAGGATTTATCGAAGCGCGACAAGAGCAAGGAGTTACCTATTATGAAATTGATTTTCGTCGCCAACAAAGTGCCGAGAGTTTAGACTCCATCTCTTCGACATCAGTTTCCCATAGACCATTATCAATCATTCTCAATCCATCGGGGACAGTCTCAACCTCTACGGGCGAGAACTTTGAATTATGCGTCACAGTCACCAATCAGGGCGATCGCAGTGCGGTGATCAGTATAGCGATCGATAAAGACGGTAGCTCGATTTATCCTTGGTGTGCTCTACCATCAGAAAGATTGGCTTTGAGTGTGGGGCAAAGTTGCGAAGTTGTAGTTCTCATCCAAGTACCTCCAACTACGCCACCTGATGACTATAATTACACCTTAATTATTGATGCGCCTAAGCATTATCCAGAGCATACGCCGATTCAATATAAAGGTCGCGTAATTGTTCTTCCCGCAATTAAAGAGGTGGTCAGAGTCAATGACCCTACCTTTGTCACCTTGCCACGATCCTCATCTGACAATCCCCATCCAATGCGATTGGGTGAAATCTGGCAAGTTCTCGTATCTGTTTCCAATCGCTCTAATCGAGTCGATCGCTTTCGGGTAACTGTCCCCGACCTAGATCCTAAATGGATTTCAATTTACTACCCCGAAGGCTTGGCTCTAGCTGGCATTGTCGAAGCCTCTGAAGGTTTGCCGCTGAACCCTGATACCCAAGGTCATGTTACCGTAATTTTCAAGCCGCCCATGGATGTATGGGCAGGGATTTATGCGCCGACTATTCGTGTCCATTCGGAGAATAACCCAGAGCTATCGTTACTAGATATTGCCTATTTTGAGATTCTCCCCACTTACCAACTTGATATTCAACTAGTGACATTACGGACAAGGGTTGTCCGTGAGCCATCACTGTATGAAATGCGGTTTAAAAGTAATGGCAATATTGCCCGTGAGTTGATCCTCAGAGCTAGTAGTGCTGAGCAAGAGGGATTGTTAATCTATACCTTGTCCATGGAAGAACTTAAAATAGCTCCATTTGGAACGACTAAAGTCAATATTGAAGTTGAACCGACAAAAAAATGTAAGCCAAGGTTTTTAAGCGATCGCTATTTAAACTTCATTATCGAAGTTGAAGATAAGCAGGGAGCACTAATACCTAATGATCGTTTCACTGGTAATTTATTATTGCCATCTCGTCCTTGGTGGCAGTTTGTTCTACTGATTATTGGTATTTTGGGGCTAGTTGGCACAATTGTCTTTTTGATTTGGTGGTTTTTCTTTAGACCCCCTGATGTGCCGCAGGTAGTTGAGTTTTCTTCTGAATCATCTACCTATCAAGAATCTGCTAATGAAGCGATTCGCTTGCGCTGGCGAGTTACCTATCCAGAGTTATTAAGTGAAATGAGGATTGAGGGACTCTCAAATGATGAGAAGGCGATCAGTCAACCTGTGGTTTATAACTTTAGCAAGGGAATTCCGCCTGAACTTAAGGAATATTGTGTAATTGATCGCGACTTGTTTTGCCAAAATGTACCCACTGATGCCCGTAAGCCTAGCCAGTATATTTTTCAGATGAATCTATCATCGAAAAATCCTAAAATTAAAACTATTCCATTAGCAAAAACCACGAAGATTTTAGTGGAGCCGATACCCCAAGCTGAGATTTTGGAGTTAGCATCGACTAAGCCTCTTTATACTGAGTCTAAGCCAGTTCTGCCAACGGTTGTATCTGCGCCCATTGCTCAAGCTAGACCTTCAGGAAATGTCCCTGCTCCTGAGGCAAGTAATTCCAGCAATTCTCCTGCTCCTCAGTCTTCAAGCCCTGCGAATATTGCTTCAACAACCAACTTTACTGAGCCAAACTCGATCGCAATTATTATGGAAAAGCAGGTATTTTTCACGGCAATTGGGATTGCTAAAGGCGGTATCAAACCAAGAATCATCAAGCCTAAGCCTGATCTTGATAACGAAGTAAGGTTGAACTGGACTATATCCAACACTAGTCAAGTTAAGGAATTAACCCTCGTAGGACGATCGCCCGAAGGTGAAGTCAAGAGTCCGCCGTTACGGTTCTTAGTCACTGAAGGTTTACCGCGATCGCTACGCCCTTACTGCACAGTTTCTAACGATCAGATGATTTGCAAAAATGTCCCTACTGAGGCGAAGGCTGCAAGTAGCTATATTTTTGAGTTAGCGATCGTACCGAAAAAACCTCCAATCAATCCCAAAGCACCTCCAGTCGCTAAAAAAACTGAAGTTACCAAAATTGCACCTTTTCCTGCCAAAATTCTTGAATTAAAGGTCAATGGACAGGATGCATTACCGCAATATTCTTTCAATCTCAATCCTGATATCCCCACAATTCTCACTCTATCTTGGAAAATCGAGGCTTCGGCATCGGCAAAAATTGAACTACTCCCTGCCCCTGGAAACATAGGTGCTGTTGGGCAATTAGCATTGCCCTTAAGTCCAAAGTCCGCAGAAGTCACCTATATCCTGAAAGTGACGAATCCCGATGGACAAATAATCATGCGCTCTTTCATTGTCCAAACGATCGCGCCACCACCAGCACCCAAATCGGAACAGACTCCACCGATCGCATTACCACCTGAACTGCAAGTTCCTGAGATTGACTCGCCGCTAATTTCTCCTAACACGGGGATAAATCAGCGATCGGGAGGCACACTCACGCCCTCTGAGGTTCCACCTAGCCAAAAATAAGGAATCAATTTCTAGTAGCGTGGCGAAGCCACGCTACTAGAAATTGGTTCTTTTGCAATTAGTAAGGCGGGCAATGCCCACCCTACCTACTACCTATCTAATCTAATTGATTATGCTCACAGAAGAATTTGATTTTAAATTGCCCAAAGGATTAATCGATGCTAATGGGGAATTGCACGCTCAGGGCAAGATGAGACTGCTGACTGCCAAAGATGAACTGATCGTGCAGGACTTGTCCAGCCGCGATCGCAGTATAGATATCGTATTTCTATTACTGGCTCAGGCGATCGCCAAATTAGGTAACTTACAACATGTCACCGCGCAACAGCTAGAGCAGCTATTCTTGCCAGACTTTGTCTACTTGCAAGATCTATTTAGTCAACTGCAACCGCAAAACGTGACTCCATCGGGGGAATCATAGGCTACCCCTCGGAGAGGTTGTATGAAGAGGTAGCCTTCATTGCTTTTTACTTCCATTGGTCAAGGGAAGATATTCTAAACCTCACCCATGCCGAACGTTTACGTTGGGTAAACGAGATTATGCGATTACGCTAATCGCCAGATAATCGACAATCGCGGTTATTTAATTTTCCATCGGACATGATCGTGCGACAAAAAATACTTTTTTGCGAATTACTATCCTTTAATAAAGCCGCATTAAACTTTGCCCCTCTCAAATCCGCACCTCGAAAATCAACATTTTCTAAGTCTGCATTAGTAAAGTTTGCCCATCGCAAATTTGCATCCTGAAAATTTGCATCTTTTAAATATGCACCAATTAGATTTGCGCCGATCAAGTTCGCCTTACGCAAATCCGCCGATCGCATTTTTGCCAAACTCAGATTTGCGCCATTCAGTTTCGCCTCTGCGAGATTGGCATTGCTTAGCTCACATTCTGGGCAAGCCCTAGTTTCTAATAGTTGCCCAACAGGATCTGCGATCGCGGTTTGGGCAAATGTCAGGTATAGGGGAATTGCGATCGCGCCAGATAAAAAGTAATAACGTAACATCGGCAATCCTAGAAGAATTGTTAGTAATAAGACTGACTATTCAGAGATCATTTTAACCTAGACAAGTCAAGTCGATATTGATTGATGCGATCTCATTACATAACAAGGCATGTTGGTGTTGGATTAAAGAATGAACATCAACCTACGAGATTGGAGATCGCACTCCTTTGTCGTACCATATCCGAGGACAAATTGTAGATCCCACCGTTTACACCTTATCCCAAATTTCAGGATTGTCTACATCCTCTGGAATATTTGGTTTGCCACCAGGTTTAAACGATTCCCCTTCATTTGCTTCTTCAATCACATTAAATACTGCTTCTACTTTTTCAGTCCAATCAGTTAGATTAATATCCTGTTGAATTGCAAACATATCCTTCATTCCACGCAGCTCAAAAATAGGTGCTTCCTTGGGTGACTTAGAGGATGGTTTAGAAGCCTCTTCTTCGTGAGTTACTTTATCAATTTCCAATTCACCTACTGCCTTGGAGACGGCAGTTTCCGTCACTGTTTCGATGTCTTCTGGTATCACTTGGACATCTGTTGAGGCTCCATATGATCCCATACCCTCAAAACGCTTGTCAGATGCCTTACTAATTAAATCTCCTGCTAACATGCCTTTAAGCCATTCGACTCGTTGGATTTTTAGCTTGTATGATTGCTTATCTTTTTCTGAATCTTCGGGCAATAACTCCATACCGATAAGAACTTGATTGATAATTGGCTCTTCTGCTAATTCTTCAGCAGTTTTATTCACCCATTTGGAGCGATTCATCACAACATCTTTCATAACTTTCATAGCTACTTTTTTCTTTCCAAACAGGGAAGTCATCCAACCAAACATCCGTTCCTCTTCAATCTCTACATCTTCCTCTACCTGTACTGTATACTCTTCTTGTTCTAGTTTCTTACTAAAGCCAAGATTACCAGCAATCTCCAATACTAAACCAGCCCATTTATCTATATTGCTTTCGTTACTAAAGAATGAATGCTCTGGAACAAGGGTCAACATCTTATCAAATGAAGTTCTTGCCATGAGTTTGAACGCAGATTTTGGATAGCTGAGGTTTCCTTTACCCGATCCTTGTTCGATATAATCTAAGACAAGTGTAACCAGACCAATCAGTTCAGGGCTAGCATCTTTACCATCCAAGTACTTGTTTTTCAAATCTTGATTTTGCAGTTTAGTTGTGACTGCTGCTCCTAGCCCTTTCCCTTTACCACCAGCTTGAATTGAATATAAATTTACAAGCTTATCAAGGGCAACAGCAGCTGAAGCTTGGAATTTTCCAGCTTTTTCATGCGGCTCAACAAAAACATTTGCCTTGCCACCATATGCATTTGCCAAATGTCCTATGTCCTCTCCATCATTAAACATTGACTGCATTTTTCCTTGAGCTTCAGTTACAGATTCCAAGGCTTCTTGTTTTGTTGTATATGGCTTTGTGACGACTTCAACAGCAGACACTTTATCATCTGCGTCTTCTCCTTCAACTTTATATCCTTTGCCTGAAATAATTTCTTCACCTTTAGCTAATCGACTTTTCTCCTCATCATTTTTGTAGGATTTCCATTGCCCAAATTCAAATTCAAACCCAATAGCCCTTTGAATTAACTGCCTATTCACAGTGTCATTGTTCTGCTGCACCACGTGAGTCAACTCATGAGCAATCAACTCCTGCCCACCTCGACTACTCGGCTCATAAGCCCCCTGCCGAAAAAACAGATCCTGACCTGTCGTAAAAGCTTTTGCCTGAATCGATTTATTTAATTGGTCAGACTGTGAATCTGTATGTACCTTTACGCCGCTAAAGTCTGCCCCCATCGCTTGCCCCATTGACTGTTGCAGATTTGCATCTAACGACTGACCACTACCCCGCGCACCTTGAATTGCCGACTCTAAATCCGTTGATGCTTCACCGCCGCCAAGGTTTTCACGCCTTTGGATTATAGGCTTCATTTGCAATTCTTCATCTTCTTCCATCTCTTGTCGCTGAACTGGCTGACTTTGTGAAGTAGTTGATGAATTAATTTGTTGAACGACACTAGATGCCGCAGCATCAGCATCCTGCTTATACTTGCCATTTGGCTCCCCGATCGCAAGCTTTGCTTGAATCGCCATCTTTTGCGCATTCTTCGCCCTCAATCGATTTTCAAACTTTCGCTGAACTGGTTGACTTTGTGTAGTAATTGCTGAATTAATTTGTTGAACTACTCTAGCCGCAGTAGCATCAGCTTCCTGTTCATACTTGTCATTTGGTTCCCCAATCGCAAGTTTTGCTTGGATCGCCATTCTCTGCGCATTCTTTGCTCTCAAGCGATTCTCAAACTTTCGCTGAAATGGTGGAGGTTCAGGATTCATTATGAACTCTTTTCCGTCTTTCTGTTCCCCTTCACTTTTTTCTTCTTCTACGGCTTCTTGCCTTTGAATTGATTGATTTTGTAAGGCTGCATTATTTCTCTCAGCAGCGATCGCCTTCAATCGATTTCCAGATTTTCGTTGGACTAGTGTTGCTGATTCTGACCTTGGTGTATTGATTATTTTTTCCAAGAAATTTTCGGAATATCCTGACTTGCGTACAACCGCATCTTCTTTCTCGTCAGACTCCAATGGAGCAAATGGTCTAGGTTGCAAATTTAGCGATGTAGGATTTACTAAGGATGTAGCTTTTGTGGATCTGTCGTTAGTATGTCCCATATCTAGTTAGCTCCTAGTATTTTCTATGATTCCTTACAAGGTTAAGCAAAAGTTTAATTAATTTTTATTTTTGCACAACCAGACTTTAAAAAATACTAAGAAATATATTAAGTTTATTCTTTGCTAATGAATTTACTAGCTAAATTCGCGATCGCCTTCTCCAAGTTTTGAACTTATCGTCATGACTTGATTACATAGCTAATCAACTATTTAACTGACCCACCATTTAACAATGCTACTAGCGCAGTAGATGGCTTTGGAGCTTTTTGCATCATATCAGCAAACTTTTGCGCGTCATTTTCGGACAGTAATAACACTTGTATGAGACTTCATATAACTACCTTGCCCTAATTAACTCTCATGCTTTGCGTGTCAATACAAGTCTTACACATATAGCCCTAAGTAGCTATGCCCCAAAAAATTAGGTGATCGCAAATGGAAATAAGAAAGCACCCCATCGGAGTGCTTTCTTATTTTAGATATCTCACCTTACGCAGATAGAATTCCTACAACAGCGAAGGTTTGGGGCTAGCACGGGGGCGCAGCCCCTACAGAACATGAATTATTACAGGTAGGGACAATCCCCCCGTGGTTGCC
This sequence comes from Pseudanabaena sp. OTE_75_metabat_487_sub, assembly GCA_031378395.1. GTDB lineage: Bacteria > Cyanobacteriota > Cyanobacteriia > Pseudanabaenales > Pseudanabaenaceae > Pseudanabaena. The sequence continues at coordinate 9,111 of JANNDZ010000365.1, read as the reverse complement.
CTGCTTGGCTAGCAGCAAGAGATTCATCATCTGCGTTCTGCGTAACATTAGTTAGATATGTGCTGCGCGTTTGTAAGCTTCATCCAAAACTTCGCTGAGTGTTGGGTGCGCGTGAACGATCGTCGCTAGCTTCTGTACCGTCTGCCGATCGCGTATTGCAGCAGAAGCCTCATGAATCAAATCCGAAGCATGGATACCAATTATATGCACGCCCAAAAGCTCACCCGTATCTTCACGGTAAACGATCTTGGCGAGACCATCAGTTTCTCCCTCAGCGATCGCCTTGGAGTTACCCTTAAAGTAGGACTTAGCTGTGGCAACCTTAAAGCCTTCCGCCGTCCCCTTTTCTTTAGCCTGTGGTTCTGTCAAACCGACAAAGCTCACTTCTGGATGGGTAAATGCTGCCGCAGGAATACTTTGATAATCGACCGTTGCAGGGCGATCGCAAATATTTTCGACAGCGACAATACCTTGAGCCGAGGCAGCATGAGCCAACATCATCTTGCCAGTAGCATCCCCGATCGCCCATAGGTGCGGTACTGAAGTTGCCATTGAGTCATCAACATCAATAAATCCGCGTTGATTTGGCGCAATACCCACAGTTTCTAAACCAAGATCCTTAGTTAGCGGAATCCGACCTGTGGCGACTAGGCAAGCATCTACTTCCAATACCTCAATAACTTTCTTGGTCTTAGCATCAGTCAGCTCAATCTTGACAGGTGAGCCTGCGGTAATTTTGGTGGCAAATACGCCAGTTCTGGTTTCGATGTCGCGAGGCTTCAGCAATACACGCTCAGCAATCTTGGCAATATCAGGGTCGAATCCTGGCATCAATACATCCAAAGCTTCGATCATCGTTACTTCGGAACCAAGCGCCGTATAGACATCGGCGAATTCAAGACCGATATACCCGCTACCGATAATCGCTACCCATTGGGGCAAAGTTTCCAGACGTACCGCCTGGTCGCTGGTAAATACAGTTTTGCCATCGAGCTGGACTCCGCGTGGTACAAATGGCTCGGAACCTGTGGCGAGAATAATGTCTTTAGTGCTGTAAATTTTGTCGCCGACACTGACCTTCTGCGTGCCCGCTACTTTGCCGCGACCTTGCAAAATATCTACACCTAATTTTTTGAGGCTATTGGTTAAGTCGCCGCGCAATTTCAGGACTAAGTTGTCAGCATGACTTGCGATCGCGCCGCGATCAAAATTCACTTCGCCCACCTCAATTCCTAACGCCTTCAGGTGAGACTTTGCACGCATTTCGCGCACCCGTCCCGAAGCCGCCAATAGAGCCTTTGAAGGAATACAACCGCGATTGACACAAGTTCCTCCCATCACGCCATCTTCAACGATCGCTGTTTTTAAGCCACAAGCGACGGCATGAAGTGCTGCGCCATGTCCACCAACGCCAGCACCAATAATGATCAAATCGTAATCAAACTTGTCCGACACCTATTTTTCTCCAGTAGAATCAATCTACTATTTTGGCATCGTTTTGCCACTCTGGTAGCCACCTATCAAGGTTATTACTTAGCGATCGCCAAATCTTAAAAGCACATCAATGTAAAATTTCACATCCAGTAATGATTTAAATATTCAGGCAGTAAATCAGTATATCCAAGTTTTATTTCGCTTCACTACGCTTACTCCCTTCTCAGTGAATAATTAGGCATGTGCAGCAGAGCTGCACATGCCTAATTATTCACTTTGCAACTAATGTTACGTGGAAGGAATTCCTGCCATAGCTAGGTCTAGGGCTGGCACGGGGGCACAGCCCCTACGCTAACCTTTAAATTTTGGGGTAGGGGCAATCCCCCCGTGGTTGCCCTGTATGCTAGCCCAAAAAATGTCCTGCAAGCCTAATTTTATCGTAGGGGCAATTCATGAATTGCCCCTACATCTCGTTCTTTTGAGTAAGCCCTAATATAGCTAGAATTATAACTTTAATATTTCCATTTTAAAGGATCGAGGCGATAGTATCTTTGTAAGATTTCGTAAAGAGATGGATGCTTTTGGTTTAACTGATTTGGCTTCTCAAAAAATGTCTCCGTCGCCACTGCAAAAAACTCCGCAGGATTGGTTGCTCCATAACTATCGATGACAGTTTTTTTGCCCTGCTCTACGCGATCGCATAATTGCAAATACTCCACTGTCATTACCTTTGACCACACCGCATAATCCATTACTCTAGGCAAAATTGGCACACCTTCTGCTTGTCCATCTTCTTGATCGAGCTGATGCGCGAACTCATGCAGCACCACATTATGTCCATCTTCCCAATTGCGAATATCCTGTTGCACCTGCTCCCAAGATAGAATTAATTGATCCTTTGTCCATGACTCGCCTAATCTAGCGACGCGGCGTTCTTCCACTACATAGCGATCGCTCATCACCATCTCATTGACGATGTAAGCATGGGGATAAACCAGAATCGATCGCAGATTTGGAAAGTACGTTTTGCGATCGCAAAATAACAACAAACAAGCGATCGCAGCGATCGTGACTTTGATTTCTTCCGTGATTTGCAGTCCCAAACAGCCAATAAATTGCTTCTCTTTCAAAAACACTTGCACATAACCTTGCAATTCTTTCTGTTGCTCAGAAGTGAGATCGCCATAGACAGAAATATTGCTTGCGATAATGATTAGCCAAGCCTTTGGGAATTGCCGAGCCATGAGGCGATCGCGTTGCCAATTCACAAAAAATGGATACAACAAGATTCCCACTGCGATCGCACTGACTGCAATAGAGAATATAATCGCGAAAACATTGGGGGGAATCACAGAGCTTAAGCTGATTGAAATTTAGATAATTATGAGAAGTGCTGACAAAGCCCAAATCTATATTGACATATGTGTTGACGACGACAGGATTTTATTAATCAAAAGATTTATCGTGAGAATATCGCTCAAAGCAGAGCAACATCGCTTAGAATAACTTTATAAAACTCAACATTTGCCATCACCCCTATGAAAGCTATTTGGATGTTAGTGGCGATCGCAGGCTTATCAGTGGTAACTGCTGGCTGTGGCGCGGTCAAGGATGCAACCGAAGCCCAGACACAGAGCCAAAAACAGTCTATAGCCGTAGATGTAGCGATCGCAAAATTTGATACTTTGCAATCAGGGACAGAGTACACAGGGACGACAGCACCAATCAGGGAGGTGTCGGTAAAATCTCGACTTGAAGGACGTTTGCTAGATTTGAATGTAGATGTTGGCGATCGCGTTATAGCAGGACAAGCGATCGCCCAACTGGATGATGCTATTCTCTCTGCAACTGTGCTTCAAGCAGATGCAGAAGTCGCGGCAAGGGAAGCCGAAGTCTCCCAAGCAAGTGCAGCAGTCGGTAATGCTCGTGCTCAAGTTGAACGGGCAAGAATGGAATATCAACAAGCACAAGCTGATGCTAATCGCTTCACCCAATTGGCTAAAGATGGAGCCATATCTTCTCAAGCGGCGGAGACTGCCATCACTCGTGCGCGATCATCAGAGCAATCATTGCGATCGGCTGAACAGCAAGTGAATTTACAGGAACAGACGGTTGGAGCAAGTTCGCAACGGGTTTTAGCTCAAGAAGCAATTAAGTTAAGGGAACAAGAGCGTCAATCTTATACCACAATTACTGCACCGATTAGTGGTGTTGTGCTGGAGCGAGTGAGTGAGACTGGTAATCTGCTATTTGCAGGCAATGATGTTATAAAATTAGGTGATTTTAGCCAAGTTAAGGTAATAGTTCTGATTTCGGAATTGGAAATTAGTAAAATTCGCTTAAATCAATCAGTTGATGTGCGTTTTGACAGCTTCTCAAATCAAAAGTTTACAGGAACGGTTAAACGTATTTCACCTGTAGCTGACCCTGTGGCGAGACTAATTCCTGTTGAAGTAGGAGTTCCCAATCGCGACAGTAAGCTTGGTAGTGGGCAATTAGCGAGGGTAAAGTTTTCAGGAAGACAAGAACGCCAAATCCTAATTGCAGAAACTGCTCTAGAGCCATCAGGAAGACCCACACAGCCTTCTAAAGATGCAGCCAATACTCAGAGCAATCAACAAATGAAGCCAAAAACAGATACAAAACCCACTACTAATGTTAGTGACAAAGGTAAACTGAAGACTGGCTCGGTTTTTGTGATTACAGGCGATCAAAAGGAACCTAAAGTATCGGTGCGGCAAGTTACTCTTGGCGATCGCCGTGATGGCAAAGTCGAGATTCGGTCTGGTTTGAAGGAAGGCGATATTGTGGTGGTTAGAAGCGGCGGCAAGTTGCAGAATGGTGATTCTGTGAGAGTTAGTGCGATATCTGAGAAGTTCAATTAATCCCTAAGTAATGGTGTGTCAAGTGACACACCATTACTTCTTTAAGCTAATCAACTTATATTTAAAATCCTAGAGATAACCGATGAGCGTTCCAGACTCCCCTAGCCCGAAATCAACAGGATTTAGTATTAGTGCGATCGCAATTCGCCGTCACATTGGCACATTAATGTTGACGATCGCTATTTTTGTGATGGGAGCATTTTATATCAGTCGCTTACAGATAGATTTGCTACCATCGATTGTCTATCCGCGCATTGGTGTACAGGTTAACATCCCTGGAATTACACCAGAAGTGGCGATTACAGAAGTAACTAAGCCGCTAGAAGAAGCTCTCGCGCTGACTGAAGGGGTAAATCAACTTTTTTCGCGCACTCGTGAAGGGCAGGTGCGAGTGGATCTGTTCTTTCAAGCAGGTAGTGATGTCAATCAAGCTCTCAACGATACCGTAGCGAGCTTTAACCGAGGTCGCAGCCAATTACCAGACGATATCGAAGATGCGCGGATTTTTAAATTCGATCCATCTCAATTTCCAATCTATGAGTTTGCGCTGACATCTCCTTCTCTTTCACTTGCAGAGCTACGTTTATTTGCTGATGAGGAGTTGGGACGAGAGTTAGCGATCGTGCCAGGTGTCGCAGGGATCGATGTAGTGGGCAGTGTTAAAGAAGAGGTGCAGGTTAATCTCGATCTCAACCGATTGCAAGCAGTTGGGGTGAATATCAACGATGTTTTAAAGGCTTTACGCGATCGCAATCTGGACATATCAGGCGGACGTTTACGAGATGGCTCTGTCGAACCGCTTACCCGTGCGATCGGCAAGTTTAAAAATGCTCAAGAATTAGAAGGCTTGTCGTTTAATGTGCGTAGTAATACTGCTGCTGAACAGTCTCAAAAGGTATATCTGCGCGACTTCGCAACTATTATTGATGGCACGGAAGAACAACGGATTTTTACTTCTCTTAACGGACAAGATGCAGTCAGACTATTAGTCACGAAACAGCCTGACGCGAATACGATTGAAGTAGTGGATCGGGTAATTGCAAAAATTAGGACTCTCCGAGAGAATGGGGCTATTCCTAGTGATGCGATCGTGACCGCCACCTTAGATGAATCAAAGCTAATTCGAGCTTCGATTGCCAACGTTGCATCTTCAGGGCTAATGGGCGCAATCTTAGCAGGGGCTGCGGTACTGCTATTTCTTGGTTCGATCCGCCAGACTTTGATTATTACCCTTGCAATTCCCCTTGCTACCCTTGCCTCAATTATTGCGATGGGTATTTTTGGCTTCTCACTTAACTTATTTAGCCTAGGTGGGCTTGCCTTAGGAATAGGTGGTGTTGTGGACTGCTCCATCGTGATGCTAGACAACATCATCAATGGGCTTGAGAGAATGCGGAAAAGTCGTGGAGTGCAAGATACGATCGCCCAATCACAAGCCAGTAGTTCAGAAATAGAATCGGCTCTAGTTGCTTCCACTAGTACAAACCTTGTCGTAATTTTTCCATTTTTATTATTAGGTGGATTTCTATCCCTACTATTCAACCAACTGATTCTCACGATTAGTTTTGGTAATATCGCCGCGATCGCGATCGCCATAACCGTCGTACCGATGCTTGCCTCACGTCTGTTATCTGTTCCTTGGTCAAGTCGTTTAAGTGAAACTTGGTTTATGCGAGGATTTCAGCAGCGATTTACCGCAGCAACATTAGGTTATGCAGGATTCTTAGCAAAAATTATTCACTATCGCCTCTTGGTGGTAATTGCGGTATTTGCCATACTTGGCGGTGGTGGATTCTTGATGGGGAGACAGCTTCCTCAAGAGATCATTCCACAGGTCAAAACAGGGGATGTGAGCTTAAATGCTCAATTTCCCGCAGGAACTACCCTTGCGACCAACCGCAAAGTGATGCAGCTCGTAGACGAAATTCTCACTAAACAACCTGAGACTGCCTATGCGTTTACGACCATTGGTGGCAGTTCTTTTGGGAATAACGTGACTTCTAATCCCTTACGCAGTGGTAGCACAATTACGCTCAAGCCCAATGTCGATCTCACAAGTTTTATCGGTCGAGTCAATCGTGAAATCAATAAACTCAATCTAGCAGGCGTAAGGATTCGGGTTAATCCAGGGCAAGTACGCGGCATTATTGTCAATAATTCTCCTGTACCGCGAACTGATATTGACGTAATTTTACAGGGTAGTAATCCAGCGCTTTTAGCCCAGACTGGTGCAGAAATCCTCAGTGCTTTAGAAAAAAATGTTAAAGGTGCAAACTTCCGCCCTGACACTGATGCGCGTCAACCCGAAGTCCAAATTTTTCCTGACTGGGAACGTTTGCAAGCATTAGGATTATCGACGCAATCCGTTGGCTCTACTCTGCAAACAGCGATTACTGGCTCAGTGCCTACACAGCTACAAAGAGGCGATCGCCTTGTGAATGTGCGTGTACAACTAGATCCTGAGGCGCGGCAAAATGCCTCGCAATTGCAGCAAGTACCTCTTTTTGTAAGCAATAATCGCCCTGTCCGCCTTGCTGATGTTTCCACAATCCGCGAAGGACTCGCCCCAGGAGAAATTCAACGCATTAATCAGCGTCAAGTTTTCTTAATACTTGGTAGTTTAGAGCGCGGCACAAGTCTTAGCAACGCACTTAAACAGTCAGAAGATGTAATTGCCGCGATCGATTTGCCTGAGGGCGTAACGGTTTTACCTAGCACTGCCAAAGAAGCTAATGACAATCTATCCAAAGCCTTTGTTGTATTAGGTGCACTTGCCTCTTTCCTAGTATTTGTCGTGATGGCAGTCCAGTACAACTCACTGATCGATCCTTTGGTGATTATGCTGACAGTTCCCCTTGCTCTGGCTGGAGGCATTTTGGGACTGTATGTGACCAATAGCTCGATTAACGTGATCGTTGTCATCGGCGTAATTTTGCTGGTTGGGATTGTCGTGAATAATGCGATCGTGATGGTGGAGTTTGCCAACCAATTACGAGAGGAACAGAAATGCGATCGCATTCAGGCGATTTTGCAAGCTGCCCCAATCCGTTTACGACCAATTTTGATGACCACGATTACGACTGTAGTTGGAGCCTTCCCGCTTGCTCTAGGAGGTGGCGATGGCGGCGAATTTTTACAACCACTGGGGATTGTTACTTTCTCTGGCTTAGCCCTTGCCACAATTCTGACCTTATTTCTAATCCCTTGCTCCTATGTGCTTCTGCATGAATTTAATTGGGCAAAGGTGAAAAAGCTAGTACCAGTCAGAGTATCTAAGTAGATAAGCACAATTAAATATAAAACCCCAAAAACTGTACCGCCCGCTACGCGGGCGGTACAGTTTTTAGCTCTGGTTTTTTAATTATGCCAAGGTACTTATAAGAGATTAATTCCATAGGATTTTGTAGCACTTTGCACTCTAAAATCAAACAGAAGAGTTAGGACTAAGTCCTAACTCTTCTGTTTTTGATATCAGACTTTCTTGCCACAATTTAAGCTCTATGCCTCGTATTAAACTCGAACCTCTAGGAATTACGATCAATGTCTCTGCTAAAAATGGATTGTGGCGATCGCTTAAACATGCCAAAGTCGAACTAGCTGCAACTTGTCAAGGGCAAGGAACCTGTGGGACTTGTGCCCTGCGTATATTTGATGGCGCAAGCTGTCTTAGCCCGATGGAATCCCTAGAGCAAATCACCCTTAAAAATACGCGCCGTGATCTCTCTCTTTATCGTCTGACCTGTCAAGCTTCAGTTTTAGAAGATGGAGTCGTTTTTTATTTAGATAACAAAGCTGATAAAAAACTTGCCCAAATTTTTGCTCGCCTAAAAAATCGACTTGCTCCCCGTAATATCTATCACCCCATCACAGGAGCTTTGTTAGTCCAAGAAGGAAACTTGATCACACAGGAGATTTTAGAATGTTTACTGAGTGATTGCTGAATAAAAAAGAGCGCAGTACGCTCTTTTTTATTCACTATTTTAGTTACCCCTTTGTTGTCTAAGAATTAGTAGTGCAGCGCTCTTCGCCGCACTACTAATTCTTAGATTTTATAGTTTATTTTTAGACTGGGAAGGGAGTAGTGTTAAAAATTACATATTTTTTTAAATTTTTAGGCACTTGTCTTTTAAGAGGTTATAGACTGGTTAACAAATTTATTATCTCTAGCTGGAGCATCTTTCATAACTTATGAATTAACTAAGTTTTGTCCTACATTTCTCCTTAAGATTAAACCTTTTTGTTAATCATGGATCTAAAAACTAGTTTGTTTCGGATTGGGAAATTTTATAAATATGCAATCCTAATTTTTAAATCACTTTTTAATCATTAATCTAAATTCAGTCTTTAAATCTTTTAAAAACTTTTATAAAACATTGTAAAAAGCCATAAAATGCAGACATTAACAATGAATAACTCAGATTCTTTTTTTGAAGAATTAGTGGATAAGCAGCCACGACAAAAGCAGCTTATTCACTTAGCTTTAGCTGAGTCAATACCAACCGTATCGCAAGTCATTCTTCAAGAAATCAAAAAGGATAATCGTTGGGTTCCTGATCTTTGTTCTAATTATCAACAATTGGTTCAGACTGTAACCAGCCAATCTTCTGATCTGATTTTATTAGGCAAATTGGAAGATTTAAATTGGTTGGAGGCTTGTCGCCGTTGTCTCAAACAATGGCAGAACTTACCGATTATTCTCCTAGTTGACCAACTGGAAGTCAGTGATTTTTTTCGGAAGTGGGCAATTGAGCGCGGTGTACATGATGTGATCAGCGTTCATCCCCAAAATGTG
>JANNDZ010000447.1:0-8369 GCA_031378395.1 Pseudanabaena sp. OTE_75_metabat_487_sub | reverse complement strand
CATTGAAGAAGTTTTGGGGACGGGGGCGATCGCGGTCATACTTTATTTACAAGGTAATAGCTAGATTTATTTTATCGCAGTTGTCGGTTTAGCCATGCGGCGGTAAAGATTTTGGCACTGTTTTTTTAATTAACATAACATGGCTGCAATTTGGCGATCGCCATCAGAAGAGCTTGTTTTACAGCCCATTACCGATCGCAAAAAATGCTGACCAGTATTTGGGATGATTGAACTTTGACGATTTAATTAAAGAAATTTGCGCTCTATTTAAAGCCTCAGTAGGCAAGACATCACCTTTTTTTAGTTCTTTATAAAAAGCTTCCATCAGCGCTTGTGTACCTGCATCATCCACAGACCAAAGCGACGCGATCGCATTTTTTGCGCCTACTTTCTGAACTTGATAACCAAAGCCCAAAATCTCCACTCCAGTTCCCAGCCTACCCACACCAGTCTGGCAAGCGCTAAGTACGATCAGATCCACATTAGGAAGCTGCCAATCGGTCAGTTCACTCAAGCGGATTTTGTCGCCATTGCCAAAAATGATGAAGGAGTTATCAGGTGTACCAGTATTAAACTCGGCATGGGTAGCAAAGTGCAGCACATTATGATTTTTGAATTTATCTTCAGCGGCTTGGCGACTGAAGTTATTTTCTAGCAGCGTCACTGAGTTGGGGAAATAACTTGCGATCGCTTCCACTTCCTTGAGTGTCGCAGGTAAGCTCTGCTGTCCAAACTTTTTCTCACCAGTTTTACCACCAAAGGCTCCTGCGAGGATGTTCGGCGACAATTTGGGCTTAGGTGAGAAGTCAGAGAGAGTATAAGCAATGAGATTACTAACTCGATACTTCTCACTGAGCCATTGTTTGCCATCATAGAGGGCAGCGAGGGGAATATAGCGCAGGATACCATCAGGAGCATAAAGAATAGTTCTCGCTTGAGCTTGAGTTAAATCTGCTTCAATGGGTTTAATCAGCAAGTTATAAAGAGCGGCGGCAGGTTCTTGATAGTCTTCAGAGCCTTCATCAATGAGAGCCGCCCTAAATTCTGTCACCAATTTTTCTAGCTTGTCTTTGGAGATAGTAACATTGCGACTAATGGGAAGACTGTTGGGTGAGAAGAGAATAATTTCGAGGCGATCGCCTAAAATTAAAGGATAGATCAGGACTGTTCCTTGAGGGATTTTTTGAAGATAGTCAGGAACTTTGTTGATTTCTGATTTGGGAAGTTGCTGGATCTGACTCGCTAGTTGACGATTGAGTTCAGCAGATTTTTCATTGCTAATCGCTAGTAGCTGAGAGCTAATTGCTTTTTCTGGTTCTAAAAGCTTAACGCCCTGTGCTGTGCGATCGCTGCCTTTAATGTTTTTGAGATAGTCTTCTAACTCTTGCACCTTGAGTAAATCGAGCACCTGTAATGCCTCCATGATTCGCCCTTGTTTGAGCAGTAAACCCGCAAGGGTTTTATATGTAGACGAAACAGTTTCTAAATAGGAGGCTTGCTCTTCTTTACTTAGTCCTTTAATATCTTTGCGAATCGATTCGCGAATATTGATCGATTGTTTGTAATAGAGAATGGCAAGTTCAGTTTGATTGAGATTAGAAAAAGTATAGCCTAGATTGTTATAGGATTTTGATTCACTATTGCGATCGCCATTTTGTTTAAAAATCGCTAAAGCTTGCTGATAGAAGTCAGCGGCTTTTGAGTACTGACTAAGGCTCATTTGAGAATTGCCTAGATTGCCAAGTGATAGCCCTTCCCCATCGCGATCGCCATTGCTCTGATTAATTGCTAGAGCCTTTTGATATAGCTCGATCGCCTTCGAGACTTGTCCTAAATTGCGATAGATAGTGCCGAGATTATTGAATGCTGTTGCTTCACCACTGACATTGCCAAGTTGTTTAGATATGGCTAAGGATTGCTGATGGAAGTCAATCGCTTTAGGATAGTCACCCAAACTACCATAAGCACTACCAATATTGTTCAGCGACTTACCAAGCCCTTCGCGATCGCCGATTTTTTTAAAGATGTCTATAGATTGCTGGTTAAAGTCAATTGACTTATTGAAATTGCCCAGATAGTTGTAGGTATTAGCCAAGTTGCCGAATAACTTTGCTTCACCTTGTTGGTCGCCTTCTTGCCTTTTCAAAACTAAGGCTTGCTGATAAAATTCAATCGCCCTTTGGTACTGACCTAGACTGTTATAGCCATTCCCAATCCCAATCAGTGAATTTCCTTCGCCATTAAGATCTTTAAACTGTTTTGCAAGTATCAAGGAGCGTTGGTAAAAATCAATTGCTTTAGCATACTGTCCCACGATCATATTGGTAGTTCCCAAATCGTTTAGCAAACTCCTTTCACTGTTGCGATCGCCTAGCTTGCTAACAACGGCTAAGGCAAGTGTATAGGAATCAATTGATTGCTGATACTGTCCTAAACTGCGGTAAACATCGCCAAGATCACTGAGAGCATAGCCCTCTGATTGAGCGTTGCCGATTTGTCTAAAAAGGGCTAGAGCTTGCTGATAGGAGTCAACGGCTTTTTGGTACTGCCCTAGATTTCTATAGGCACTGCCCAGATCGCCAAGCACAGTACTTTCCTCATTGCGATCGCTTAATTGCTTCACAATCACCAAAGCTTGCTGATAGATATCAATCGCTTTTTGATATTGTTTCAGCTTGCGATAAGCATTGCCTAGATAACTAAGCGAAGTTACTTCACTCTTCTTATCTCCGAGTTGTTGCCTAATCGCTAGAGCCTTCTGAAAGAAATCAATCGCTGTTTCAAACTGCCCTTGATTGTAATATACAACGCCAATGTTACTGAGTGAAGTGCTTTCACCTTTGCGATCGCCAATTTGCTTTTTGATGACTAAGGATTGTTGATGGAACTCAATCGCCTTTTGATACTGTTTTTGCCTGAAGTAGGTTAGCCCAATATTATTGAGCATTACGGACTCGGCACTGAGATCTTTAATCTCTCGATAAATTTGCAATGCTTTCTCGAAGGCTACTAAAGCTTCAGAGTAATTCTTCGCTTGAGTTAGTTGGCTCCCCTGAGTTGCGAGTTGATCTGCCTCAGCTTGTCGATTTGGCGATACTTGGGCGATCGCTGTTTCACTTACCGCAATCTGGATAGGCAAACCCATTAACAAAGTCAAAATCGCAATATTAACAATTTTACACATAAAAAACTCGCTGCTTACTTACCCTTTTTCAATGCTGCTTCAATCCGACCAATCCGCACAGCGTAATTTTCCACGCCGCGACCATTGCGATCTCTTCGTCCTATGGCGTGAAGCCCAATAATTTGATAGACTCCATCGATCTTACTAATCAAAGCTGAGCCAGAAGCTCCTGGATTAGTATCACAGTCATGCACTAGCATTCCCTCACGCTCGCCCAGTACACTGCACTTTAAATGCACCCCAGCAGTGTAGCCCTTACCCGCAGTAAATTCTGGCCCACTATAGGCTTTAGGATCAGGATAGTCACCCGAATAGCCTGCAACAGCTAAGCGATTCTTGTATCTCTGTAACAATGCGACTGGAACCGTTCTCCACCTGAGAAACCCATATTTCTCACCCAAAGGCTTATCCAATTCTAAAATCGCCCAATCATCTGCCGAATTCCAATTAGGTTTCTTTGTACCTGCCCAGATACTGCGCACCGCCGCCACATCATTTTTTGAACGCAATCGACCATTAATTAAATTTGGCAAAAAGTAGATACTTGGGAATAGCTTGCCCTTTTCATCATATACACAGTGAGCATTGGTGATCACCAGAGATTTCCCAATCAAAGTTCCCGTGCAGGAAAATTCTTTCTTATCTTTGCTGATCATGACGATCTTACCCACAGTTGACCAAGGATACTCGCGGCTCATCAGTGGTAAACGTTGATCTTCGCCAATAATCGCTCGACTAGTTCCTATCGGTGATTCTGACTCTTGCAACTTTTTGGGGATAAAGCCATCAAGACTTGTTCCTAAATCCTTGAGGCTATCGATTTGCTGTGGAGTAACTTCTGTTTTGGGTTGAAAATCCAAAAGTGACTGGGCTTTAGTAGACGCAATTGTACTAGACATGTAAGCGATCGCTATGCTCAATCCCAACAAAACGTTTATAGTTCTATATTTCATTGCTTTACCAATTAATTGATCTGAATTTATCTAGGTAACTTATTAGGACTGACGCAGCAGCCCTGCACTCAAGTGCGGGCTAAAACCTCAAACCCGTTGAAACGGGTTGAATAGAACCATTCTTTAGTATGCTCTAGCAGACTTGAGCAAATAAACCAAGAACTTGAGGTCTTGGTTTATTTGCTTAGATTTTACTATTGCTCAGTGTAAGGCTACTGACAGGAAAAACAAGCAGCGTTACAAATTTTGCAACAACAAGCTAAACCTATAACCCTTCGGAGTTTTGAAGGTTACTAAATCCCCATTGAGTCACGTAAGGTTCTCTGCCATAGGTAGTTATCGATAGCTTCAAGTTATCTATTTTATGGACAAAATGCATCAGGCAATATCCATCACCACTACAAGCAGGAGTTTTTCTACAGCTATCATCATTGCTGCCGATATTGCTCTTGCAGTCGTTAATAACTTGTAGCCAACCATTCTTGAGCAATGCAGTCCGTAAATCATCGTAAAGCATCTGTTTCTTTAAAATAGCTTCAATGGCGATTTGACTTTCTGTTTTTGCTCCAATCTGCGATCGCGTAGATGATTGTAACTTTTGGGTCAGGTTCCAGCAGCCATTGCGATGCTCAAAGATATAAGCGTTAGGATCTCCATAGGTTTTAACAAGGCGCTCTTCTTGATCCTTATCATTGCCAGAATATTGATATTGGGCTTTGATGTAATCTACACGAAAGGTTTTATCATCAACTCTAGAAATATTGATTTTCAGACGAGTGTAGGGAGTATAAGCATCCGCAGGAACTAGCTGTACCCATCGATAATCTCTTAGACTAATGCTGAACTCATCATTTCTTCTACTCATCGTTTCTAAAAGCTTACTGGGATCTTGATAATCTCGAACCTGAACGTAGGGTGAGGTAAAGGTATAGCGTATTTCATTACCTTGGGAATCTTTCCCGCGTACAAAATCTTCAAAGAAACTTCTATATTCCTCTTTCCCACATGCTACAGAAAGTTTAGGATTATTCTGTTTCTCAACTTCTGCGGTTTTGGTGTCTGGGCTTGGATTTCCAGTAGAGCTACTATTGCTTTGGTTGCTAGTAGAGCTAGTCGCAGTTTTAGCTTTAAGTTCAGATGATTCTATTATTGGTTCCTGTAGCGGTTTAGTATTCTCTAAAGATTTCGTAGGCGTTGTTGCACATGCTTGAATTAATGCGACTAAAGCCACCATGATGATATTGCGATAATTCATGCTCATCTCCATTTAATCTAATTTAGTCTAAATTTAATTACAATCCATTACCGATCGCAAAAAATGCCGACCAATAATTAGGATGGTTATATTTTGGAGATTTAATCAGAGCAACTTGAGCTCTATGTAAAGCCTCAGTGGAAGTGACATTGCCTTTTTTGAGTTCATTATAAAAAGCTTCCATTAATGCTTGAGTACCTTCATCATTGACAGACCAGAGAGAGGCGATCGCTGTTTTTGCACCAGCCTTCTGGATTTGATAACCAAATCCCAATATTTCCACCCCATCGCCAAGCTTGCCAACTCCAGTCTGACAAGCACTCAATATGATCAAATCAATATTTGGCATCTGCCAATCAGCGATTTCACCGAGACGGATTTTGTCGCCATTGCCGAAGATGATGAAGGAGTTGTCAGGTGAGCCAGTATTAAACTCAGCATGGGTTGCAAGATGGAGAATATTATGATTTTTGAATTTAGATTCGATCGCTTGACGACTGAAATCATCTTCGGTGAGAGTTACTGAGTTTGGAAAAGATTTTGCGATCGCCTGTACTTCAGTAAGCGTTGCAGGTAATGCATTTTGTCCAAATTTTTTCGTACCTGTGTTGCCTCCAAATGCTCCCGCGAGGATATTGGGTTGAGTTTTGGGCTTTGGAGAAAAGTCGGAGAGACTGTAGGCGATCAGGTTACTAACTTTATATTTCTCAGCAAGCCATTGTTTACCGTTATAGAGAGCGGTAAGAGGAACATAGCGTAATATGCCATCAGGAGCATAAAGAATAGTTTCTGCTTTGGCTGCAATCAGTTCATTCTCGATCGGTTTAATCAGCACATCATAGAGAGCTTTAGAAGCATCTTTGACATCTTCAGAACCAGCATCCAGCAGTCCTGCTCTATATTCAGTGATCAATGATTCGAGCTTGGCTTTGGAGATTTTGACTGTGCGGCTGATGGGGAGACTGTTGGGTGAGAAGAAAATTATTTCTAGCTGATCGCCTAAAATTAATGGATAAAGCAGTACTGTGCCCTGAGGGATTTGTTTGAGATAGTCAGGGACTTTGTTGATCTCTGATTTAGGAATTTGCTGGATCTGACCTGCAAGGTTCCGATTAAGTTCAGGAGCTTTTTCGGTACTAATCCCTAATAGCATACCGCTAAGCGCTTTCTCTGGTTCTAAGATCCTCACTCCTTGCGTAGTTCTATCGCTACCTTTGACGTTTTTGAGATAGTCTTCGAGTTCTTGGACTTTGAGGAGATCGAGGACTTGGAGAGCTTCCATGATCCTACCTTGATTGAGCAATAAGCCAGCCAACTCTTTATAGCTAATAGAAATAGTGCTCAAATAAGATCTTTGATCCTCTTTATTGAGCTTACGAATATCTTTGCGGATCGCTTCGCGCAGATTGATCGATTGTTTGTAAAAGAGAATTGCAAGTTCGGGCTGTTTTGATTCAGAGAATACTTTTCCAATGTTACTGAGCGCATAGCCTTCGAGAGTGCGATCGCCAATCTCTTTAGCGATTGTTAATGCTTGCTGATAAGAAATCATCGCTTCTTGACTACGCTTAAGAGCATTGTATGCATACCCTAAACTATGCAGCCCATACATTTCTCCAGAACGGTATTTTATTTCTCTAGAGATCGCCAAAAATTGTAGATTGTACTCAATCGCTTTGTCATATTTGCCGAGTTCAAAATAAGGAGCGCCCAGATTCCCTAGTGCTTGTCCTTCACTGAGTCGATCTTTGATCTCTCTGGCGATCGCTAAGCTTTGGAGATGGTACTCAATCGCTTTGTCATATTTCCCAGAAGAATAGTAAGAGTTGCCCAGATTGCCCAATACTGCTCCTTCACCTCGACGATCTTTGATTTCCTTGGCGATCGCTAAACTTTGGAGTTGGTACTCAATCGCTTTGCCATAGTTGGCAAGGTGTCGGTAAGTGATACCCAGATTTGCTAGCGATCCTACCTCACCGAAACGATCCTTGATTTCCCGCTTGATTTCTAAGCTTTGGAGTTGGTACTCAATTGCTTGGTCATATTTGCCAAGAGAGACATAAGCGTCTCCCAAATATCCGAGTACATTTCCTTCAGCCTGTCGATCTTTAATTTCTCGCGCGATCGCTAAGCTTTGGAGTTGGTACTCAATTGCTTGGTCATATTTGCCAAGATTTTTGTAAGCAACACCCAGATTGCCCAATACCACTCCTTCACCGCGCCGATCTTTGATTTCTCTCGCGATCGCTAAGTATTGTAGATGGTACTCAATTGCTTGGTCATATTTGCCTAAAGCATTGTAAGTAGCACCCAGATTACCCAGTGACTGTCCCTCGCTTAGTCGATTTTTGACTTCCCTTGCGATCGCTAAGGTTTGCTGTTGATACTCAGCCGCCTTGTCATATTTGCCGAGCGCATAGTACGCTGCACCCAAATTCCCCAGCGCTTTTCCTTCTCCAAGGCGATCTTTGATTTCTCTAGTAATATCTAAAGCTAGCAATTGGTTCTCAATCGCTTTGTCATATTGACCAAGATTTTGGTAAACGATGCCCAAATTCCCTAGAGTTGCACCCTCGATCTGTCGATCTTTAAGTTCTCTAGCGATCGCTAAGCATTGCACAAAGTACTCAGCAGCTTTTTCTGATTTACCTAACGAAAGGTACGCATTTCCCAGATTGCCAAAGGAATTTGCCTGACCTTGACGATCTCCCATCACTTTTGCAAGTTCGGCACTTTGCAATTGGTACTCGATCGCTTTTTCGTATTTGCCAAGTGCAAGGTAGGCGAGACCCAGATTTCCTAAAGCTGCTTGCTCCCTCGGACGAGATTGGATTTCCCGATAGATGGTCAATGCTCGCTGCCATGACTGAAAAGCCGCATCAAACTGGCTAAGTTGAAATTGCTGATTGCCTTGATTAAAGAGTAAATCTCCTTCATTTTGGCGTGCTTGGGTGGTCTGAGCTTGGACACTTTCGCT
>JANNDZ010000437.1:0-6987 GCA_031378395.1 Pseudanabaena sp. OTE_75_metabat_487_sub | reverse complement strand
GGTTTTATCGCAATCAATCGGAAGGAATAGTTTATTATGATCTTACAAAATAAAATAACCCGACTGATTTAATGATTCTGAAGATGGAATTTGCTCATATTACTTTAAGTATTTGAGTAGCTACCTTAAGTCAGGATCAATTATCATAAATTAAAATTAAGAATCGTTAAGATCTTACTCACTACATAGATTAAGGAACATTTGCAATGGGATTACCCTGGTATCGAGTGCATACAGTTCTCCTGAACGATCCAGGAAGACTGATTGCCACGCACCTGATGCACACTGCTCTCGTAGCAGGGTGGGCAGGCTCGATGGCGCTTTATGAGCTAGCAATTTTTGACCCCAGTGACGCTGTCCTCAACCCCATGTGGCGGCAAGGTATGTTCGTAATGCCTTTTATGACCCGTCTTGGCATTACCAACTCTTGGAGCGGCTGGACAATCACTGGCGAACAAGTTGCCAACCCCGGTTTTTGGTCTTTTGAAGGTGTAGCTCTAGCGCACATCGTACTTTCTGGTTTACTTTTTCTTGCTGCTATCTGGCATTGGGTAAACTGGGATCTCGAACTATTTAGAGATCCTCGCACAGGTGAGCCAGCTTTGGACTTGCCTAAAATGTTTGGTATTCACCTATTTTTGTCTGGGTTACTATGCTTTGGCTTCGGTGCATTTCACCAAACAGGTTTATTTGGGCCTGGTATGTGGATCTCTGATGCTTACGGCTTGACTGGACATGTTGGACCAGTTGCTCCTGAATGGGGACCCAACGGATTTAACCCCTTTAATGCTGGTGGTATTGTTGCTCACCATATTGCTGCGGGTATTGTTGGCATCGTTGCTGGTCTATTCCACCTGACCGTGCGTCCACCAGAGCGTCTTTACAAAGCGTTGCGTATGGGGAACATCGAAACTGTATTGTCCAGCAGTATTGCTGCTGTATTCTTTGCGGCTTTCGTTGTCGCTGGAACCATGTGGTATGGCTCGGCAGCAACCCCAATCGAATTGTTTGGACCTACCCGCTATCAGTGGGATAGTAACTCTTTCCAACAAGAAATTTCTCGCCGTGTCCAAACTGGCTTAAATGCTGGCTTGAGTTCTGAAGAAGCTTGGTCAAAGATTCCTGACAAACTCGCTTTCTATGACTATGTTGGTAACAGCCCTGCAAAAGGTGGTTTGTTCCGCGTTGGTCCTATGAATAACGGTGATGGTATTGCTCAAGGTTGGCAAGGGCATCCAATTTTCAAAGATGGTGAAGGTCGTGAACTTTTTGTTCGTCGTCTGCCTAACTTCTTTGAAACTTTCCCTGTCGTTCTTCAAGACCAAGATGGAGTTGTCAGAGCTGACATTCCTTTCCGTCGTGCTGAGTCTAAGTATAGTGTTGAGCAAACTGGCGTGACAGTATCCTTTGTTGGTGGCGCTTTAAATGGCAAAGCCTTTGCTGATGCTCCTTCGGTTAAGAAGTATGCTCGTCAAGCTCAGCTAGGCGAAATCTTTGAATTCGATCAAGAAAAGAATAATTCTGATGGTGTATTCCGTACTAGCCCTCGTGGTTGGTTCACCTTTGGACATGCAGTATTTGCTCTGTTCTTCTTCTTCGGTCACATTTGGCATGGTGCTCGTACCTTGTTCCGCGATGTGTTTGCTGGGGTTGACCCAGAAATGAGCGAAGAGCAAGTTGAATGGGGCGCATTCCAAAAGGTTGGCGATAAATCTACTCGCGCTGTTGAGGCATAAAATTCCATGGAAGCTCTCACTTACACTTTAATTTTCGCTTGTTTGATTGGTTTGTTCTTCTTTGCAATCTTCTTCCGCGAACCTCCTAAGGTCGCTTCTAAAGACAAGAAGTAAATAAAAAAGCCCGCCTAGGCGGGCTTTTTTATTTGCCTTGTAGTGTAAATTGCTATTAGTCGCCACAGTTGATTTTTTATGTCTTATTACATTTCGCCGCGCTTTTTGGATAAATTAGTTGTCCATCTTGCGAAGAACTTCATGAAGCTGCCTAATGTAAATGTACCGCTGATTTTAGGTATTCATGGAGGGAAAGGTGAGGGGAAATCATTTCAATGTGAGTTAGCTTTTGAGAGGCTTGGCATTGAACCAATCAGAATGTCGGGCGGTGAGTTGGAAAGTCCTGATGCTGGTGATCCTGCAAGGCTGATTAGAATGCGTTATCGCGAAGCATCGGAGTTGGTAAAGGTGCGGGGCAAGATGTGCGCTCTCTTGATTAACGATCTTGATGCAGGTGCGGGACGGGTTGATAGCACGACTCAATATACTGTCAATACGCAGTTGGTGAATGCGACTTTGATGAATATTGCTGACAACCCAACTAATGTGCAGTTACCAGGGAGCTATGACAGCAATCCGATCAGGCGCGTACCGATTATTGTGACGGGGAATGATTTCTCGACTTTGTATGCGCCGTTGGTGCGAGATGGTCGCATGGAGAAGTTTTTCTGGATGCCCGATCGCAGCGATCGCATTGGCATTGTCAGTGGCATTTTTGCCCCTGATAATATTCCGCAATGGGAAATTGAGCGACTTGTGGATATGTATCCCGATCGCTCGATTGATTTCTTTGGCTCACTACGATCGAGCTTGTATGATGAGCAAGTTCGTAAGTTTGTTTATGAAATCGGTTTAGATCGTTTATCGCTGCGTTTAGTTAATAGTACTGAAGCTTTACCCGAATTTCGTCCACCAAGTTTTGACTTGAGAACTCTAAAAGAAGCTGGCGATCGCTTGTTAGCAGAAGGCGATCGGGTCAGTCAGCGCAAGCTGATCCAAGAATATATGCCTGTGGGAAATGTTCATTGATGTCAAACCTGTAGGGTTGTGCCCCGCAGGGGCGCAACTCTACAGGTTTGGGTAGTTTGTTTTGCACAAGTATTATTGATGGTTACGAGAGTTTGAAAAAACGTTTAG
Source organism: Pseudanabaena sp. OTE_75_metabat_487_sub (assembly GCA_031378395.1). Lineage (GTDB taxonomy): Bacteria > Cyanobacteriota > Cyanobacteriia > Pseudanabaenales > Pseudanabaenaceae > Pseudanabaena. Next base: position 4,060 of record JANNDZ010000437.1, on the reverse strand, counting down.
ATGTTTTATTGGTTGATTTAGGGCTTGCTCCATCTAGGGAGCAGGCTCAAAAGTTTATTCGGGCTGGTTGGGTGCAGGTCAATCAGCAAGTGATTGACAAGGTTGGTACTGAGGTCAAAGACGATGCTGCAATTTTGGTGAAGCAGCAATCGCCTTTTGTGTCCCGTGGTGGTGAAAAGCTGGCTGGTGCGATCGCTACATTTGGTATAAATGTTCGCGATCGCACTTGCTTTGATGGGGGTATATCGACGGGTGGTTTTACTGACTGTCTGCTCAAACAGGGCGCTGCGAAAGTTTATGGTATTGATGTTGGCTATGGTCAGGTGGCTTGGGAAATTCGCAGCGATGAGCGGGTGGTATTGCGCGAGCGTACTAATTTAAGACATCTCAAGCCCGAAGATTTATATGCGCCTGAAGATGTAGTTCCTGATTTTGCAGTTTTAGATTTATCGTTTATTTCGCTGACTAAGATTTTGCCTGCGTTGTGGAATTTGTTGCGATCGCCACGTGAAACATTATTACTAGTTAAGCCGCAATTTGAAGCAGGTAAAGGACAAGTTGGCAAAAATGGGATTGTGCGTGAACCAAAAATTAGAGCCGATGCGATCGCGCAGGTTTTGCAATCTGCTCAAAGTCTCGGTTGGCATTTTCAAGGTTTAACTCCTTCGAGCATTCAGGGTCGTACTGGTAATCATGAGTATTTGCTGTGGCTAAGCGATAAATCTTCAGAAATAATTGCCCCCAGCTTTGAGGAGATTCTAGAGATCGCAAAAGGCTAATCAAACTAAATTTTGTAACCCCAAGCTCGATATGACATAGCCATTTTGTTTTTTTATAGCTGTCGCCATTCTTGTTAGGACATAAAACCCAAATAGTGAGAGGCGGCGAGAAGCGCCGCCTCTCACTATTTGGGTTTTGATTTGTCTTGATAAAAGTAGCTAAGGCTATAAAACCCTTACACTGGATTTTGGACAAATTGCCCCAATGAAGATCAACCACATGGGACGAAACAGGGATTGTCCAGACGCATTGGTAGTCTCGATTCGCAGTAAAGTAAATGGAAATAGGTGGGACGGTATATTCTTCCCCCCACGCATCAGCATGTTATGCCAAGAAGTAATTGTGACAAGGATAGGTAGCCCAAGATGATTTGTGTATGAAGTCTGTGACACTGCATTGGCTCCATGCCATGTATGCGGGGCTTTTAGGTCAAACCTTGCGGCATAACAAGTCAGATGACCTTTACGCTTCTCTAAGGTTCAACTACGGGTTCCCTATCGTTTTGACAATCGTTACCCATTACAAGTTTATGCTGTTTATGCAACTGAAATCGATTGCCCAGAAGAGGAAACCCCTTTGGAATGGATGCTACTGACCACTGAAGTTGTAGAAGAACTAGAAACGGCTATGAAGATTTTACGTTGGTATACTTACCGTTGGCGCGTGGAAGATTTCCATAAAATCTTTAAGTCTGGTTGTCAATGTGAGCGTTATCGACTTGCTGCGGAAGGGATGAAGGCTTTATTAGGCTTTTTAAGTGTCTGTGCGGTCGAGCTTTTACAGGTTACTTATCTCCATCGCAATCAACCTGATGCTCCTGCGGTTGAGATCCTTTCTCCTCTCCAAATTCAGGTCTTAAAAGCTAGATTCCCAAAATCTCCTCCTGTTTTAACTGTTGCTTGGGCTATCGGGTCGATTGCTTTCCTTGGCGGGTATCTTGAGCATCGTCGTAAATCTCCGATTGGCATTCAAGTCCTCTGGCGTGGTTGGGCTAATTTACACGACCTTTGCCAAGGTTGGCTTCTGGCTCAATTTCATACTTAACGGGAAAAGTAAGATCTCCGATTTGACCATTGCCTGAAACACCTATTGAGCCTTTTCGTTTGCGTTTTATATTATATTCAACCAATTCATTCATGAAGTAAAACACCCGTCTGTCAAGGTGTTCTCATAAACTAGAGAGACTCAATCGATCTTGGTTCAGCATTTCTCTAATACAATAAAATCAATAGAGCGATAACTGTGAGCACTACAATTGACAAATTTACTAAACAACTCCATCGCAATTTAGAAATAGTTGAAGAGAGTGTAAAATCGCTAAGAGATAATATTCAGACCGTGCCGAAACAAACTCAAGTCGAGATTCAGTCAAAACTTGATCAAGCAAAGGCAAATCTGAGTGCAAAGAAGCAAGAATTTGAAGGCTATCGAGCCAAACTGCAAATTCAATTTGAAGAAAAAGAATCCGAGTTGAATTCAAATGTCGAGGAATGGAAATCTTGGCAAGAAATCAATCAACTGGAACTGCATGCAGATAAGGCTGAAGACTATGCAGTTAGGGCAACTTACTTAGCGTTCGCGACAATGGAAGAAGCCGAAAAAGCAATATTGGAAGCGATCATAGCCCGACTAGACGCAGAAATTGCAGGAACTCCATAAAGGCTTTTGAGTTTTCTAATGAGTGCATACTCATTAGAAAACTGCTATAGACAAACATTCAAAAAGAAATCACATCCAAAGGTAAGGCACACTTTTGATGATTGATCTTAGTGTAGCAATTTGTATCGTAATCAATCAATTCAATTAACTTATTCAGGAAATCAATCAATCTTCAGTAACTCTATAGAAGGCAATACCAATGCTTGGGTTACTAATTTTTTGCGAGGAATCCTATGACGAATACAATCGCCCTGAGTAAATCTCTACCCCTTGTGCAATGGGAGAAATTTTTCGACCAGTTTTCTGGTGATAACCGTGGACGACATATTGCAATCGAAATTATTGATTCAGAACTCGGTGACCAAGAGCTGATTAAGAATGCACCTTTGTTAGCGATGATTTACGATCGCCCTGATAAAGGCAATAATTTGGCAATCGAAGTGGGTAAAGATCAAATGACCTATGCTCACACAATCGATTCACCAACTGAAATTTCAACAGCACTGAATGCTAACGGTGACATTGTCGCAATTTGGATTGCCGATGCTGCTGGACGAAAAACATTGGTCAAGCTTGAGGTATAGAGGTAAATAAGTTTTAGAAGCTTCGCTTAGCCAAGCTTCTAAAACTTATTCGTTTCTAGTTAGTGCCGCTTCTTACATATTCCATAAGTATATGAGCATAATTAATTACAAACTCAAACCCGTAAAATTGCGCCCATGCGGGGGACAACCTTACGGGTTTGGGTAATTTCAAGATGTTATGCCCAGCGCAGCATTTCATTACGCCATTAGCCAGATAAACCAACTTTTTTAGGAGTTCTATTAACATGAATAATGAATCTAAAGCATATATGTTGGGTGGTGGGATTGGCTCTTTAGCTGCCGCCGCTTTTATGATTCGCGAGGGTGGATTCTCGGCGGCAAATATTTTTGTTTTAGAAGTGAAGCCGCATCTAGGTGGGAGTATGGATGGAATTGGGAACCCTGTGGATGGCTATTCGATGCGTGGAGGGCGGATGCTAACTACTGACAATTATGAATGTACTTGGGATCTTTACAAGTCGATTCCTTCTATAAATTCTCCAAATAAAACAGTGTTTGACGAAACGGTAGAGTTTAATGAGCAGCACAAGTCGAATTGTATGGCGCGACTCGTTGATCACCGTCGAGGCAAAGTTCCTGTCACTTCAATGGGCTTTTCGATGCAAGATCGTCAAGAACTACTCAAGATCAGCCAAGCGGGCGAAAAAGAGCTGGCAGCTAGTCGGATTACAGATTGGCTCTCTCCAGAATTCTTCGAGACTGAATTCTGGTATATGTGGTCAACTACTTTCGCTTTCCAACCTTGGCATAGTGCTGTTGAATTCAAGCGCTATTTACATCGCTTTATGCTTGAATTTACACGTATTGAAACCCTTGCTGGAGTAAAGCGGACAATCTACAATCAGTATGATTCATTGATTTGTCCTTTACAGAGTTGGCTGGTATCCCAAGGAGTTAACTTTGTTTTAGATTCCCAAGTATTGGATCTCGATCACCGCACCGAGGACAGTAAATTTGTAGTCACGAGCATCCATTATCAGCAACATGGCGATCGCAAAACAATTGAAGTAAATAGC
>JANNDZ010000380.1:0-2720 GCA_031378395.1 Pseudanabaena sp. OTE_75_metabat_487_sub | reverse complement strand
GTGGAAACAAAAAATGAAAAAAGAATCCCTCAGGCAATGGTATGCTCATTCAGAAAGAATTATTTTTGCCGAACCAGCCTTTGAAGGGAACTTATTTAGAGTTTGGTTTGCCAATGTTATCCGAGAAAATCGGCAGTTGTCTGAGATGTCTATGAAGGACTTGACCGAATTAACAGGTGATTATGGTACAGTAAATCATGGAGGAGCGGTTTCTAACTGGGAAGCAGGTAGAAACGTGCCAAGTAGGGAACAATACGAAAAGATTTGTAAAGGACTGCTATCAACGGGTAAGTTAATATCAATGCCATTCTATGAAGATTTGATTCGCCCATTTGATGTTAATTCCGATTTTGAATTTACAGATGTTTGGAGTTTTTATTCTGTTCGACCTTATAATGGGAAACATCCTGCTGAAAAGCCTCTTGATATGTTAGACCATTGTATAAAATCTTCAACTTATGAAGGTGATATTGTTTTAGATTGTTTTGCAGGATCAGGTAGCACTGCAATTTCTGCTCTTAATAACAATAGAAAAACAGTATCAATCGAAATTGATGAAAATTGGTCGACAGCAATTGTCAACAGATTAAGTAAATACCAAAATGAAAGTAGTGCCTTAAATGGAGTTAAGTCAACTCAATCAATAATGAGACTTACTGGTACCAAAACCAAGAACGCTATAAAGACAAACGGCAAAATGTCTACGCTTTTTTAGTAAAGTCGAAACCATATTTTTTATTCCTTTCAATAACTTGATTCATCCAAATAAGCGTTTCATCAATTCCGGTATCTTTAACCACTATATTACAATGATGATGTCCCCAACCTAAATTATAAGTTCTGTGGTTAAATTTGCCAATTCTAAGTTCTTGAATATGGAAAAGGTTTAACTGAGTTACAGTTAAATCCATAACCTCTCTTCCTTCTGCTTGCGGAACTTTGCTAAAAAAACCTGATGCTGATATTTTTTCCAAACAAAGTGGGCATGTTGAGTTATTTTCATCATTTAAAATTCTCGAAGAAATCAATTTCTTTGTATCACCTAAACCCAGTTTGTTCGCCTCTTCTTCAATAAGTTTTCTTCTTGCTTGCACGTCATAAATGCTCATGCCTTGATTTTGCAAAATCAATTCTAAATCATAGCATTGCCAAAATAGATATTCAAGTTGAATTTGACAAAGTTTTATTTCTTGACTACTTGCATATTCATAAACTCGAATGCCAGCTCCTTTTAAAGTATTGCTAGCGAATCCATGCTGTATTTTTTCATCATCATTTGAAGTAGTAGAAGGCACTCTCGCAACGTATTGACCGCCTAAGTTACCGGTTCTTGCATTGGCTGATTTAAATCCTAATAGAATTGGATTAAAACTATTCCATTGCTGCCTAGAATAATAGAAGAGTAAGGCGTTAACCCCTAATACGATTCCTTTATATTTAAGATTTTTTTCAAAATCTTTGATTCCAAAATAATCATCAGGTTTAATCAAGACTATGTAATCATTTTCAAAAATACCATTGTTATCCGGTGCCACTTTGCAAATATCAAAATAGTCATACGGAATCAAGACCGTACTGTTCCTATTGACTCGATTTTGATAGATTACATCGTCATCTGCGCCTCTTGTTTGACCAGTTTTATAGATTTTACTTTTAAGTAATCTTGGAAGCGCAGGAATTTTATTACTTTTGCTCATTGAATTTTAAAAGATTGCTTACTTCAACATTTAAAGCAATAGCGATTTTTTCAATATTTATGAGAGTGATATTTTTTTCAGCCCTCTCAATCATACCAATATAAGTTCGATGCAAATCAGCATTGTGTGCTAATTGCTCTTGCGAAAGACCCTCTTGCCTTCTAAGGTCTCTTACTCTTTCACCAAACTTAATTAGTATTTCTGCTTTTACTTGCATTGCTAATTTTAGTATGCAAAGGACTATACAAATAGACTTTCTTGCAACATACTATAATTAGCATCTTGCATTTTTTTGCTTTTTTTCTTGTACAGAACGGCAGTGCCGCCGCCCCTGCTGCCTTCTTTGGCGATAGCGAAGAACGGAGGCATGGCTGTCAGCCGCAACGTTGAGGAAGTCGTTGAAGTGCTGCCAAGAACAAACAGCATCGCGATAAAAATTTTACTTTTTAACATTTTTTTTGTGATTTTGTAATGAGTAAATAAGGTTGATAGCCATAAATGGCTGAATTGAAGTAGTAAATTGAGAGTAATCGTCTCCACCAATCGCGGTTAAATCATTACTAACCGAATCAGAATGTTGCTCAGAGTATTGAATAACAAAAGATGATTCGATCCCAACAGTAAGATTATTTATCAAAGTAAATTGATAACCAATTATCCCTTTCATTGCAATATCAAAATCTCTGATTTTATCATTATAATACAAATCGTCGCCACTAACTAAGTAGTATTGATTGCTGGATAAGAATCGTCCGCTTATATCAGTACCCAGATACCAACTATATCGTTTAAAATTTTTCTTCCACTCGTGTCCAATTGATAAATAAGGGGCATAAGTGGTGTATTTGCCTGTCAGCAGTCCGTCGTATTTATACCCATCTCTTTTTTCACTATCCAATCCCACTCGCAGCCGCAGAGCCTTGCACCGTTGGTTGGATATGGCATAGTTGCGCCTAAAAAAAATGGAGGCCTTGCGTACATTGCCCTTATTGAATAGGCTAAGCAGATCAAGCCCTACTTCCC
>JANNDZ010000370.1:0-4638 GCA_031378395.1 Pseudanabaena sp. OTE_75_metabat_487_sub | reverse complement strand
TAGCGCTTGATTTCGTATGGGAGTTCAAGTTCCTCTAGCAGCCAAAGCACACGAAGGGAGCGAGATTAATAAAAGTGGTGAACGGAGATCATGAACATTTCTCTCATTATGATGAAGCAGGTTGACAGGTCACAACTCCTTCTTTTTGAGTGTTTGCGTTAGGGTTACTACCCATCGCCCGAACCTTCATACTCGGCTGATATCTTGGATAGCAACGCACTAAAACCGTATCACCATCACGAGTTATATATAGAACACCAATGGGTTTGCCTCCCAGAATAGCGGTTTCGAGATAAGGGGGTGTAGCGGCAGTTGCAATCAATTCAGGTTGAGGAGTAGTATTCACTGAATCGGACAGAATAGTCTTTGCTCCTAGCGGTTGTAAATAGAGCATTAAAAATGTTGTCGCGATCGCAAAGATTGCCACAAATAACTTAGAAGATAGTTTAAACATTGCCTAACCTTTTTCTTTATAAGTTCTAATTAATTGTCTTAGCGATCGCTATTTTGAGGGAAGCTTGGGTGTGAGCGATGTCCAAATGCTCTGGAAGCAAATAATTCGGTTGAAAGTTCAGCCAAGCTACACTTTCAACCGAATTATTCTAGTTTGCTAAACTCCTACCATCTTCTTATTCACCTCTGGTTTTGCACCATTAGAAGCGACCGATTCACCTTCAATAAATGAACGCAGCATCCATGAGATCTGTTCATGCTGCTCCATCAAACCTGTCAAAAAGTCTGCGGTTCCATCATCCTTGAACTTGTTGCCACATTTCTCAATATGCTCACGCAGATTCCGTACAACTTGTTCATGATCCGCTAGCAAGTGCGATACCATACCAGTTGCTGTAGGGATTTTGCCAGCATCTTCTTTGAGAGAACAGATTTTGAGGAATCCTTCCATCGTTCCTATAGGATAGCCACCGAGAGTTCTAATTCTTTCTGCGATCGCATCGACATTAATCGTGAGAGCTTCATAATGAGCTTGCCATAGTTTATGCAAGGTCATGAATTGTGGCCCAACCACATCCCAATGATATTTCTTGGTTTTGACTAGCAGCAAGTAGCTGTCTGCCAAATCACAGTTGAGTAGATCGATCACGCCTTGACGCTGTGTATCGGTTAGTCCAATATTGATGGTCTGCATGAGTAAATCTCCTTGACTTATAGTAATAGTATTCATTTTGGAAGTCTTACTAGCTTTAACAAGGAGCTTAAGCCCCTTGTCAAAGCTAACCTAATAAGAATTAGATGACTGGTTCCATTGATGGAACATCTGTTGCGGCTGCATCTTCTGGCTCAAAGTCAGACTTTGGAGTTCCACATGTAGGGCAAACCCAATCATCGGGCAAAGCTCCAAAGGGAGTGCCAGCTTCAATACCTGAGTCTGGATCGCCGACTGCTGGTTCGTAGACATATCTACATGTTTTACAGATATACTTTTGCATTTTTGATCCCCAGTTTATAAATGGAAGCGGATTTTCTAGATCAATTTGCCACAGCATCTATAAAACTGGAACTACTCCTGAGGATAAAATGCCCCAGAAACGCAGAACACCATGATGGGTAAACAATTCAATTGCGATCGCAGATACAAAGCCAAGCATAGCAAGACGACCGTTCCAAAGTTCTGCTTGAGGAGTAAATCCTGTAATCCATGAATTACGCATCATTACTTCGGCAGCTTCAGCTTGTGGTTTGTTAGTTTGCATAGTCGTTTCTCCAAAAATTAAAATCTATTTATCTCACAACATCTCATAGAATCTCATGCTTATGGTGGAAATCATGTTGCAGAATAGCCAACAACGTATACTCTGCATGAATACTTCTTAAATGTTAATCATGGCAGCTTGGAAGCGAACATACATCGCCTTGCGCTTTCTTAAAAACTAAGAGATTTTTTAAAGATGTTGCTCTGCAACATTTTTAAAAAATCTCTTACTCACAAAATTTAAAAGTTATAGCCAATACCAACCAGAATACCCAAATCGGTTGTACGCAAAAAGGCTAGATTTGCTGCCACATTAATTGTGAATGTGGATGATAGAGGGATGTCAATACCCCCCGTAAGCAATAAACCTACACTACTGTTAGAACCAGTATTAATCGCAACTCCACCACCTAGATAAGGAGAGAACTGAAAATCTCCAAATGGCTGTTGAGGTGCAAAATCATAAGTTACAGGAAGTAGAATGGTAGCAAAGTCTCTCAGTATTAGAACATTTGGACGCACTGATATAGTCTCAGTCAAACCGAGTTTGCTAATAACGGCAAAGCTTGTACCACCTAAATCACTTCCACCAGTCAATCCAAAGTTAGCTCCACCTCCAAAATAGCTGGGGCCAGAACGAGTAGACCTAAATATGCGGTTGCCATTACTATCTGTCGGAGGGGTGATTTGAGAAATGAAGTTGTCAGATCTTTTAATAATGCCTAAATTTTGTTGAGGTACGGCTGTCAGTTCTGCTACTGTTGACACTTTCCCTTCTGGCAATTGAATGGGACTTTTAGCAGTCTCTAAACTTGTCGAAGGTGATATAGATTTAGTAATTTCTTTCTTATTGAGTGTACTCGAACAGACCCATCCACATGGAGATGAATTAGATGAATTGGTTGTTTGCGCCTCTACTCCAGCAACAGAATTACCAATCATTAATAGAGCGATACTAGCGAAAAGATTAAATTTCATAAGATTTTTTCTTTGTAAATCATTGAATTCTCTAATCTCTAACTTGACATACCCATGTTTGATATCGTGAATGAGTTGATTGATTACAGATAAAGCTTAATGGCAGCTTAAAGATTGAGACTAGGGATCGCTTAAATAGTGACTTGGGCAAAATAAATTACCCAAACCCCTAAAGTTGCGACCCTGAGGGGCGGAACTTTACGGGTTTGGGTTTGGAATTATATTCTCAAGCAGGTAAGGTGTAGCGGTTCTCGATCGCAGTTTTAATACGATCGCGACTATCAGTAGGTGAAAGATACGTAGTTGTTTCAATCTCCCTGACCTCTTTTGCTAAGGATTCGTCTTTAATTGAATTTTTTAGCCAATTTGAGTAATCATGCAAATGTAGATGGTATAACCAAGTGCGATCGTCAACTCCTTCTGCTAATTGGATAAACATGTTGAGGTTCTGCGCTTTGAGGTTTAGCAAACTATCTTCGCCTCTAAAAAAGAAACAGCGATCGCTACCCAAATTACCTTCAGCATAGGTTCGCATATGCCTTTGGCGTTCTTGCAAGGGTAAAATCACTTCAAATTTAAATGGTTGCTCATTGGTATTGAGAAGCCAAGCTACTCCTGATCCTGATGCAAGTTCTGAAGGTAACGGAGCGATCGGTAGCTGATGTCCTATGGCATTACAAAAATCAGTAAATGTTTGCATCGGTGACTTTACGGCAATCAGAGTATCAATTAGGGACAGCGCCGAGGTCGCTACATGTTCAGGATGAACTGTAACCATCAAAATGCCATTGACAGACTGGGGTAAAGTCACAGCTGCGTCCCATGTCGAAGGGAACATATGATGCACTTCGTCAATGACGATCCAATGGGGTCTACCTGTCCTTATCCGCATTTCTAGTAGAGAAGGTAGTAGTTGTGCTAGGAATAAAGGACGATCGTCGATTTTTACTCCCATTAAGTTAACGATTAGGTTTTGTTCGGGCTTATCCAAAACTGTCAAAACTTCTGAAGAGCTAGGAATCTGCTGAGCATTTCCTAATACGACTGTCTGTTCAAATTTTTGATAGTCACCCTCAGGATCGATGATGCAGACCTGATAACCCTTATCGATAAATCTCTCGATCAATCCCGTCGCTAGAGTCGATTTGCCACCACCAGAAACGCCCGCTAATAGAATATTGCGATTTAGCGGCTGAATATAGATATCTTGATCGGCATCAAGTTTACCTAATAAGATACGATGACGATCTGGCAAAATTGAGGATTCTCGTAGATCTTCTGTGAGATCTAGGGTTAATAATCGCTCGATTAATTCAACTACACCATCGCCTCGACTTGCTTCAGTCACCCAATCCACTTCGCTCTTCACCGAAGGTAAGGCATTAGATACGGCGACAGAAAACTCACATAATTTCAGGAAGGAAAGATCGTTCTCAGCATCTCCAATTGCTACTGTATTACGTACAGACAATCCCATGCGGCTGAGGGCTTCGCTTAGTCCCGAAGCTTTGTTGACTCCTGCTGGCAAAACCATCACTGCACCTTTGTTAAAGATCACCTGTAGATCTAGTCCCAGCTCTCTAATTGTAGTCAGTACTTCGGTTTCGTTGGGTTCCCATGTTGCTACGATTACTTTGCCGATAGAGAGGGGATCAATATTACGCGATCGCAAAGCCTGCACAAATTTTTCAGGAGGTAAGCTACCTAGCAATAATTCTTCGCGAGTTGTAGGGAAGTAGATTACGGCTCCATTTTCAGCCACGACACAATCAAATAAATCTACTTCGGGGAATACAGCACAAATATCTTCTAGCTGTCTTCCTGTAACTAAAATTAGCTTCCGACCAGCTTTCTGTAATCGTTTAAGTGCATCTAGAGTGTTCCCTGATACTTTTCCATTTTCCGCTAAGGTTCCATCGTAATCGGTAGCTAATATTAAATAGTGCATA
>JANNDZ010000368.1:0-6477 GCA_031378395.1 Pseudanabaena sp. OTE_75_metabat_487_sub | reverse complement strand
GCAAGTCCACAGGTGCGGAGCTAAGTTTTCCCATCGTTGGCAGTGATCAAAAAATTACTGTCTTCACCACGCGCCCTGATACCGTTTACGGTGTCAGCTATGTCGTGCTTGCCCCTGAGCATCCCTTAGTCGAGACTTTGACTAGTGCTGCTCAAAAAGAAGCGGTTAATAAATTCATTGAGGAAGTCAAAAATCTCAGCGAAATCGATCGCACCTCTGATGATCGTCCTAAACGTGGCGTTGCGATCGGCGCAAGTGTAGTTAATCCATTTACTGGAAAAGAAGTCCCAATTTGGATTGCGGACTATGTTCTATTTGAATATGGAACAGGCGCAGTCATGGGAGTTCCCGCCCACGATGTCCGCGATTTTGCCTTCGCAAAACAATATAACCTTCCAATCCAAACGGTAATTAATGCTCCTAACGCCACTGGTGAAGAACTAAAGGCTGCCTATACCGAATCTGGAACTATGGTCAATTCAGGTGAATTTGATGGCTTAGATTCCATAACCGCGAAAACCAAAATTATCGAACTCGCAGAAGCGAACCAATGGGGAACTGCCAAAATCACCTATCGCTTGCGTGATTGGTTGATTTCCCGCCAAAGATATTGGGGCTGTCCAATTCCCGTCATCCATTGTCCTAAATGCGGCATTGTTCCCGTCCCTCACGCTGACTTACCGATCGCCTTACCAGAAGATGTCGAACTCACAGGTCGCGGCGCGTCACCCCTAGCCCAATTAGAATCTTGGGTAAATGTCCCCTGTCCTAAGTGCGGCACAGCCGCCAAGCGCGAAACCGACACGATGGATACCTTCATCGATTCCTCTTGGTACTTCTTGAGGTTTGCTGATGCTAAGAACGGTCAAGAAATAGGCGATCGCAATGCTATCAATAACTGGATGCCCGTCGATCAATATGTTGGCGGCGTAGAACATGCGATTTTGCATCTGCTCTATTCGCGCTTTATGACCAAAGTTTTACGCGATCGCGGCTTACTTAACTTCGATGAGCCATTTGCGCGATTACTCACGCAGGGCATGGTGCAGGGCTTAACCTATATGAATCCCAACAAAGGTGGAAAAGACAAATGGATTCCATCTTCACAGGTCAATCCCCAAGATCCTAAAGATCCAAAAACTGGCGAACCTTTGCAAGCACTTTATGCCACGATGTCCAAATCTAAGGGTAATGGCGTATCTCCTGAAATTGCGATCGCTAAATATGGAGCTGACACTTTGCGGATGTTCACGCTCTTTAAAGCTCCTCCTGAAAAAGATTTGGAATGGGAAGATGCCGATGTTGAAGGTCAACAACGCTTTTTAAATCGTGTATGGCGTTTAGTTACTGGCTTTGCGGAAACTAAACAGAATGGCATCCCTAAAAAAGTTGATAAGAATCTGCGCCGTGCCATCCACATCGCAATTAAGGAAGTTTCTGAAGATTTCGATGGTGGCTATCAACTGAATACCGCTATTTCAGAAATGATGAAGCTTAGCAATGCGTTGCAAGATTCTGAAGATAAGTCTTCTACTACTTTCCTAGAAGGTATCGAAACGCTCTTAACTTTGCTTGCTCCCTTTGCGCCACACATTGCTGAGGAACTCTGGTCACTCATTGGTCACTCAGACTCAATTCATTTGCAAACTTGGCTCACCCACGATCCCGATGCCCTCACCGTTGATGAGATTACGCTCGTCATCCAAATCAATGGTAAAGTACGCGGCAGTCTCCAAGTGCCATCTAGCGCCAGCAATGACAAGCAAGCCTTAGAAGAATATGCCCGCAGTTCAAGTGCAGCGCAGAAGTATCTTGAAGGTAAGGAGATTAAGAAGGTGATTGCAGTTCCCGGAAAGTTAGTGAATTTTGTAGTTGTCTAATCTACGATCTGAGTCGTTACTGCTTAGTAACGACTCAGATCCATAATTCTAGTTATCCAATGCTAAGAAAGATTTTCTAAGTCAGCTAAATCTTGCATTCTACCTGATGACAGTTTGTTCTTTTTGAGATTGTCAAGATCGATGAATTTAACAACTATGTCATCTAGTAGGACCTCTATTTTGGCATCATAACAAGTTTGAAAGTCAATACCATCAGGGCTAGTGATTAAATCAATTCGGTTAGGAGGATAGCCAAGCTGGATAATTTGATGTGGTTCTTGAAAGTCTTGGGGTGTTAGTCCTAAACTACCAAATCCAAACTCAGTTAATGCTGTTACTATTTTTTGCGAGTTCTCTTCACTAATCTCGATCCAAATGTCGATATCTTTGGTATATCGGGGATGTCCGTGAACAGCTACGGCATAACCGCCAATAACTAAATAGTTAACTTGGTTTCCATTTAATAATTGTATAAATTCTTTGAAGTCTTGGTTGAGCATTGTATTTGTATTGATGATATTCTTGGCGAATTTGTTCGAGGGTTTCTATCCGCTTTTGGGGTGTTTGTTGTTGCCAATATTGAAAATCACTACTTTTTTGTTTTAAGCTTATTTTGGTAACGATTTTTTCCATAGATTTAATATTTGCTACTAGATATGATTTTTTAGATTGCGCCGTAATATTCTAAGCATGAAAAATCTTTAATTCACTCATAATCAATTAGAAGTGATAATTCTCCGCCATCTTAACTCACGGTCAGGTATGCCTGACTTGTAAGTTTGATAAACTAACCTTCTGAAATCCATGCCATATAATATATTGTATTACAATGCATTAATTGATAATACGATGTCAGCAGCTAAGGAAACGATAACCTTTCGGCTCGATCGCACAAAGCGGGAGGCATTGACGCGATCGCTAAGGAACTAGATCGCGATCGCTCCTACCTGTTGAATGAGGCGATCGAGAACTACCATATTAAATATCTGTAACCACAGAATGAGAAAGATCGAGAACAGCTAAAGAATCTAGCTTTAGCAATAGATTTCTCGAATCTTTTAGCATCCTGTGGCTTCTCAGAAAACTATAAAACATCTGAGCCTGAGCAAAAATATGAGACTGTTATGCACTGCCTAAAGCATTGTGGCTGCAAAATAGGGAACAATCCGCTTTCAGTGTCACCATTGCAAGTAGATTGTGCCGATTTTTTTCGATGTACAGGTTCTGGAGAAATGCTTCCTGCCAAAGATCCTGACAAACAGCGAGCTGCTTTAGAAACTATCCAAACGCTAAATCTCCAACATGAAAACCTAACGGCTATGAGAGAGGCTGCAATTATTAGTGCTTTACAAGGATTGGAAGAATTAACTTATTGTATTGAGCACCCAACGAAAGGCGTAGCGCCATTTGAGCGAAAAATTAATCAATCCTGCGGATTCAGCAATACTTTTTAATTCAGAGGATTTGAATCCGCGCAAAACTGAAAGTGGCGCATCATTGCGAACCATTTGCACAGCAGGCAATAGCCTTGTCAGCGCATAGATTCCATAATACGCAAAAGGATGGCGATGTAAATCATTAATCAGAATGCCATGCTTCGAGATCCGCTGCATCGATCGCACAATTTGCGCGGCATTCTCATGGGCAAAGTGATGCAAAAACATCGCGGCGATCGCTACGTCAAACTCTTGATCAGCATAGGGTAGAGCCAAAGCATCCGCAACTTCCACTTTGATTTTTGCTTGTAGATCCGCTGGCAATCGCTTTTTTAAAGCTTCACGAGCATAATCCACGGTGACAGGATTAGCATCGATCGCCACAATCTCAACATTAATTGCAGGAGATTGAGCCGCCGCCCAGCGCACGATGTATTCAGGAAAATCGCCGATACCAGTACCTATATCAAGAATGCGTGTGGTTTGATTTGATTGCGATCGCGCTTTTAGAAAGGGCGCGAGGACTTCCATCGTAGTCGCATATCCGCCCAGCAGTTGATTGATCGGACGTAGTTGCTCCAATGCGTCAGTAAGTCGTTCATCCTGAATTGAGAAATCATCCATCAATTCGTCTTGATTAGTGCGGATTTGAAATGAAGGCATATATGTTCCTAATTGTGTGAATTATTGCCCTACAATGTAACGCCCGCGCAGCGGGCGTTACATTGTAGGGCTTTATACGCTTAGACTTTTTGAAATAGACAACCTTCAATCGATAGTCCAGGACCAAAGGCTAAGGCAATCCCATTTTGAAAGGGAGTATCTGCTCCTAATTGATGCCTGTCTAAAATCTGTTTGAGGATAAATAGAATTGTCGGCGAACTCATATTGCCATGACGGCGCAAAACCTCAAAGGAATCAGCCACCATACGATCGCTAAGTTCACAAGCAGCTTGAATATTTTCAATAATCCTTCTTCCCCCTGGATGAATCGCCCAAAAATCCAGATCACTTTTAGCAAGATGATGTGGCTTTAAAAAAGCTTGTAAATAATCATGTAGATGTGATACTACTACATCAGGAACCCTCGGTGATAAGCCCATCAAAAAACCAGTATCACCGATTGTCCAATTCATTAATTCTTCTGTGTTTTCGAGCAACAAACTATATCCATCGGCGTAAGCGAGCTTTCCTTCCGCTTGAGCAAATGGACTCGAAGTCAGAATCGCGGCGGCAGCTCCATCGGAAAAAATGGCATTGATAATTGTATTCTCTAAGGTGTCTGCGACTTGAAAATGCAATGAACATAGCTCTACGCAAACTAAGAGAACCTTCGCTTGGCGATCGCTTTGACAGATGGCATGAGCAGTTCTGAGTCCATTAAAAGCTGCATGACAGCCCATAAAGCCAATCATCGTGCGCGAAACATTGTATGGAAGCCCCAAATGCTTGATGAGGTGAATATCGATGCCAGGGGCAGAAAAGCCAGTACAACTAACGACGATTAAATGGGTGATGTCTTGAGCATTAAGATTTTCGGTTTCAGCGATCGCTTGTTGTGCTGCTTGCAGAGCAATTTTCGGAGCATAGACTTCATATTTTTGATTGCGGCTAAAGGTAGTTGGGGCGGGCGTAAGTTCCCAATTATGAGGATATAATTCAAAATTTTGGAGGTCTCCACCATAGTCTGAGATACAGCTAAAGCGATAATCGATTCCTGAATTTGCATAAATTGCGGGAATTCTTTTTCTAATGGAAGCTGATAAACTTTCTGTCTTTAACATAAAGTCCGCAGCTTCTGCCTGTGTTAGTTTATAAGGTGGATTCGCGGTAGCGATCGCTTCTAAAACTGTATACATTTAGTTAAGCCTAATATAGCGAATATCAAATTAAACTTTTCACTTTTGCCGTAGGCAAAGCGATGTAATTTGCTTTACAAATACTTTTATAGAAACAATCTGAAAGATTAAGAACCCATTCCTTATAGCTGTTTACAATCAAACAAAGCTCAATAAAATTTTTAATACCAAAACACAAAATGGCGTAGCCATTTTGTGAATTAAAACCCAAACCCTGTAAGGGTTTTAATTCACAAAAGTATGACAACACTTCTGTGGATTGGTATAACAGTGTCGAGAAGTAACATTGTTGAAAATTTACTGGTTCGAGCTTAATCGCAAAGAGCTGGAAGGAATAAATATACAAATCAATCGTTAGGTGCATTAGCCTTAGCCTTACATTGTATATCTTTCTCAATATTCCTGTCTGAGACTCCTTACTCCCAGAGATAGAGATGTCAACAAGTTTTTTGAAATCGATAGCAAATAGCAATCCAAAATAATTTTTGAGAAGTACGTCCGTAGGATGTACTTCTCAAAAAGTCTCAAAAGTCTATAAGCGGGTGACTTTACTAGCGATCGGCATCCTCCAACCAGAGCCAAAAGCGCGATTAGTTATTTTCAACCCTGGGGCAGCTTGACGACGTTTAAATTCTGCGATTTTGACCAGACGCACTACGCGATCAACGATCGCAGGATCATGTCCTGCTGCCATAATTTCCGCAGCAGCAAGATGTTGATTAATCAGCTTATGCAAAATATCGTCAAGGATGTCATAGGGAGGAAGAGAATCTTGATCTAATTGATCGGGCTTCAGCTCGGCACTGGGTGGCTTGGTAATAATATTCACAGGAATTACTTCTCTATTCTCTTGCTTAATCGTTAAATGGGAACTAGTAAGATTTAGCCATTCACAGATAGAAAATACTCGTGTTTTGGGGACATCTGCGATCGCGGCAAGCCCACCATTCATATCACCATAGAGCGTGCAGTAACCCACTGAAACTTCTGACTTGTTACCTGTAGAAAGGAGTAAATGACCAAACTTGTTAGAGATTGCCATCAGCAGACTACCGCGAATCCTCGACTGCAAATTCTCTTCAGTGACATCACTAGTTTGTCCCGCAAATAGGTTGGCAAGACTAGCATCAAAGGCTGACATCATTGGCTGAATCGGAATTGTTTGTGTAGAGATTCCTAAATTATGAGCTAAGGCGATCGCATCGGTAATCGAATGCGCGGAACTGTAGGGAGAAGGCATCAGCACGCCCAGCACATTCTCTTTCCCGATCGCCTCTGCTGCGATCGCCGCCACCAGAGCCG
>JANNDZ010000316.1:0-2732 GCA_031378395.1 Pseudanabaena sp. OTE_75_metabat_487_sub | reverse complement strand
AAATATCAAAAAACTGCTTTTTCGAAATTTACGTTAGTGATTATCAAAACCCTTCTGTTTATTACCGCCGCACGGCGCTTTAAATCAACTCTAGGGTTTTATGTCCTAGTACACTTGGCGACAGCAATATAATACAATTAGGGAATTGTTAAAATATGTAAGAATTTATTTAGGTTTGCCTAACATATCATGTTGCAAACTTGTTAAGCTTTCTCGAAAATTCATCTATCGTCTGCATTAATTCAAACTTTTATGGCTAGCCTTCCCTCTCTTACTGGTGCTGAAATTCGCGCGAAGTTTCTCAATTTCTTTGAAGAGCGCGATCACAAGGTAATGCCTAGTGCGTCACTCGTACCTGCTGATCCTACAGTATTACTCACGATCGCGGGAATGCTACCATTTAAGCCGATTTTTTTAGGTCAACAGGAGCCAGAAGTTCCTCGTGCTACCACCTCTCAAAAATGTATCCGTACCAATGACATTGAGAATGTCGGTAGAACGGCGCGTCACCACACATTTTTTGAAATGTTAGGGAATTTCAGTTTTGGCGACTATTTCAAAAAAGAAGCGATCTCATGGGGATGGGAATTAGTTACTAAAGTATTTCAACTACCACCAGATCGCCTAGTAGTCAGCGTCTATTACACCGATGAAGATGCCTTTGCGATTTGGCGCGATGTGATCGGAATTCCTGCACATCGGATTCAACGGATGGGTGATGATAATTTCTGGGCTTCGGGTGCGACTGGCCCCTGTGGTCCATGTTCAGAAATCTATTATGATTTTCATCCTGAATTGGGTGACGATACGATTGATTTGGAAGATGATTCACGCTTTTTAGAGATCTATAACCTCGTGTTCATGGAGTTAAATCGTGACGCGGCTGGCAATCTCACTAAACTGAAGAAGCAAAATATTGATACAGGCTTAGGCTTAGAGCGCATGGCTCAGGTTTTGCAAGCTGTTCCCAATAATTACGAGACAGATTTAATCTTCCCAATTATCAAAAAAGCTGCGGATATTGCAGGGATTGATTATCATCAGAGCGATGAAAAAGTAAAAACTTCGCTGAAGGTGATTGGCGATCATGTTCGCTCCGTAGTCCATATGATTGCCGATGGCATCAATGCCTCGAATGTTGGACGCGGTTACATTATGCGTCGTCTTTTGCGTCGCGTTGTACGCCATGGGCGATTGATTGGGATCTCAGGTACATTTGCCTCTGAAGTTGCTGAAGTTGCGATCGCTCTTTCAGAATCCGTTTATCCCAATACTCGTGAAAGAGCGCAAGTAATCAAAGATGAAATCAAAATCGAAGAAGTTCGCTTTTTGCAAACCCTAGAACGGGGAGAGAAGCTGCTTGAAGAAATTCTTGCAAAACCTGAAGTCCAATCTAGTAAAACGATTTCGGGTGTAGATGCTTTCACTCTCTATGATACTTACGGATTTCCGCTTGAGCTAACTCAAGAAATTGCTGAAGAAGAAGGCTTTACCGTTGATGCGGAAGGCTTCGAGGTAGAAATGAAGAAGCAACAAGAGCGATCGCAAGCTGCCCATGAAGATATTGATCTAATGGCGAAAGATAGCTGGGTGAATATTGCTAAAGAAATTGGTAAGACTGAATTTCTTGGCTATACGGAACTCAGCAGCAACGCCACGATTAAAGCGATTCTTGTTAATGGTGAATTGGCAAAAACGGCGATCGCTGGCAGCAAAGTTCAAATCGTTTTAGACCGTTCACCTTTCTATGCAGAATCAGGTGGACAGGTTGGTGATACGGGTTATCTCGCTATTGGTGAAGCGATCGCCAAGATTAGCGATGTTCAGAAGCAAGCCGATCTATTCATTCACATTGGACAAGTAGAACGTGGTGAAATTGCTGTTGGTGATAACGTCAGTGCTCAAGTTGCAGTATCTGAACGTCGCCGCATTCAGGCACATCACACCGCCACGCACCTCTTACAAGCAGCCCTGAAGAAAATCGTTGATCCTAATGTTTCTCAAGCAGGCTCCTTAGTTGATAGCGATCGCCTGCGTTTTGACTTTAATCTCAATCGAGCAGTCACTACCGAAGAGATTCAGGAAATCGAATTGCAGATCAATAACTGGATCTCTGAAGCCCATGAATCAGTAATTGAAGTATTACCGATCGCCCAAGCAAAAGCCAAAGGTGCGATCGCTATGTTTGGTGAAAAATATGGTGCAGAAGTTCGGGTTATGGATATTCCAAATGTATCGATGGAACTTTGCGGCGGTACACATGTGAAGAACACTAGCGAAATTGGTTTATTTAAAATCATTTCCGAAGCAGGAGTTGCTTCTGGTGTGCGGCGAATTGAGGCGATCGCAGGTCAAGCTGTACTCGAATATCTCACCATACGCGACAATATTGCCAAGGATTTAAGCGATCGCTTTAAAATCAAGCCTGAAGAAATTTGCGATCGGATTACAGGATTACAAAATGAGTTAAAGAGCTCCCAAAAAGAAGTTGAGAGCCTAAAACAGCAACTAGCTCTGGTCAAAGCCGAGAGCCTTCTCGTTGAAGCAGAACCTGTTGGAGAATTCAAGATTCTCGTCGCCCAAATCCCTGATATTGAAGCCGAAGCGCTTAAAGCTGCCGCCGAGAAACTATCTGCGAAGTTAGGGCAAAGTGCTGTTGTGCTAGGTTCCTTTACCGATGATGGCAAGGTGACTCTTGTCGCTTCTTTCAGTAAGGAAGTAATCGCTAAGGG
>JANNDZ010000296.1:0-2174 GCA_031378395.1 Pseudanabaena sp. OTE_75_metabat_487_sub | reverse complement strand
GTAGCGGCTCCTAGCGTATTAGCTTCAAATTTAGTTTCTTCTAGGGCTCTCATAGTTCCTTGGGCGCGTGATTCGCAAGAAATGATTTTGTGCGGCAAAGCCTACAAAATCATTTCTTGATCTTATTAATTAAAAAGTACGTTTGCATTTCTCCCTTCCCCTTAATCATAATTTTGCCACGATCAGTAAAGTTATACTTGTTTTTTAAAATTTCATAGGTTGAGTCAGAGACTTGAATATGGTCAGGCATTCCGTGAGACTCCATCCTGCTCGCGACATTAACCGCATCGCCCCACAAATCATAGATAAATTTCTTAATCCCAATTACCCCAGCCACAACTGGCCCCGTATTTATGCCAACTCGAATTTTGAAAGGTTCACCAAGATCACTAGCAAATTTACCAATCACATCTTGCATATCCAAAGCCAAATCGGCGATCGCCTCTGCATGATCGGGACGATACATGGGTAGTCCTCCCACCACCATATAGGCATCACCAATGGTTTTGATTTTTTCGAGACCATATTTTTCGGCTAAACCATCAAACTCAGAAAAGATTTCGTTCAACAAGCACACCAATTTGACTGGCGGAACCTTTGCCGATAGCTCTGTAAAACTAACAATATCTGCAAATAAAACTGTAGCTTCACTAAAACCATCGGCAATAATCTTTTCTCCCAGTTTTAGGCGATCGGCGATCGCAAAGGGCAGAATATTTAACAGTAGATTTTCAGAAGTATCTTTTTCCTGTTGGATCAGAGCTTCAGCTCGTTTGCGTTCCGTTATCTCTTTGATAATCCGTACATACATTTGATTAAAAGCTGCCATGACATCGCCTACTTCATCGGTTCGCAATGTCGCCATTGAATGAAATTGCAAATTCATTTGATCTTGACTGATCGAATCGGCAACGAGTTCTAAATCTTCGCGCAATTTCAAGATGGGCAAGATCACGATCGCCCCTAAGATCACCAAAGTACTTGCCGTCACAAATAGCGAAATAATGGCAACTAAACCAATAATCCGCCATACATAATTAACTAGTTCTTGCTGAATAAACTCGACATTGTGGCGAATTATTAATATATATCCACTGCCAAGCTGTTTGCCATTCCATGCAACATCGTAGCGATTGCCATTGGCACTGCGGAACCTAGCGATCGGCTGATCGCGCACATCGGCAGCAGTTAGGCTTGGGACTTCCCCCATTTGAGTAAGACGCTGACCTTTTGTATTTTCTACCGCCCACCCTGCGACATTTGTTTCTCGCTTGATCGATTTTGCTAAATCTGCGAGTTCAGTCTCTGTTTGCATCGATTTAGCGGTTTGCAAAAAAAATCTCGCTTGAATAGCCGAGACATTTTCTACCTGATCGATCAATTCTTGTTCACGCCGAAAATAAGACGGAACTAGAAGAATCGCCTCGATAACAACAATACTGACAAAGATCCAAAAGGCAATCCGTCGTGATAGCTTTGCTTTTGCTAAGCTCAGCAGCGCTTGCGATCGCTCTTCCATGAGTGCTCCATGCTACTGACTTTATTCAATCGTAGCCATGTCATCATAACAACCGTCATAGCGCTTAAGAAAACAAAGGGGCCGCAAAGCGGACCTTTTGTTTTCAGGCAATAGTCCAATCTTCAATTAGTAAGTCAGGTATTTTACAGAAATCTTTGAGATTACTTGTAACTATTATGCCATTCACAGAAAGTGCGATCGCTGCAATTTGCAAGTCTTTCGTACCAACCTTATTAGTTAATTGCTTTTTGAGATCTCGATAAATTTGATATGCATTTTTATCAAAATCCAGAACATTAACCTTTTTAAAATATGTCAATGTATCCTTAAACCCCTTGTAAGCCCAGATACAGCGATCAGAGTTTACGTCCATAAACTTGAACCAACCACGAATTTTTTCTTCTGCGGTAATTGCGGTTATAGCAACATCTTTTGGATTAACAGTAGAAAGATGTTGCAACACATTAGGATGAGAGTTTTGTAGGTAAGTCACATGGTTAGTATCAAGTATCCATAAGGGACTTCCAGACAAAAAATCATTCCAATTTTAATGTTGGTACGTACAAAATATCGACAAACCATTTGCCAAGGTCTAATTGTTTACCATTAACCTCTAAACATGTCATTCTTTGAATCTGATTTTCTATTTCAGCCA
>JANNDZ010000184.1:0-12026 GCA_031378395.1 Pseudanabaena sp. OTE_75_metabat_487_sub | reverse complement strand
CGGTTGGCTTTGCCAACCGCAACCTTTTGGGGATTTTATTGGATTATTTGTTTTTTGGAAGTCCCTTAGAAAATCATTTGATGTTTAAGAATCTGAGAACTGATGTGCTTTTAAATGGAGTAAATTTACCTCCCAAGCCTTCCACAATAGTTTTAGTATTGGCAATGAAGAACTTTTGATAGGTGTCCCCATCAGATCCTATTTCGCCCAGCCCATCAGCATATAACGGGTGTTCAGCGACTTTGACATTAGCCTCTCGCGCTACGGCATTAATCAATTTTGGATTGATCGTCAGTTCTGCAAAAATAATTGGCACACCTTCTGTTTTGATGGAATTCACTAGATCTGCTACGCGCTTTGGCGTTGCTTGTTCTTCGGTGCTGACTCCCTGTAATGCGCCTGAGACAGGAATACCATAGGCTTTGGAATAGTAGCCAAAAGCATCATGGGTCGTTACCAATTTGCGCTGATTAGAAGGAATTGTCGCAATTTGGTCTTTAATCCAGCTATCGATTTGGAGAAGCTCATCGCTCAACTTTTGGGTGTTAGCTTTGTATAGCGTAGCTTGACTAGGCTGTAGCTGAGTAAGATTAGCGCCTACAATCTCCGCAATCCTTGCGCCATTACGGGCTGAATGAAACACATGGGGATCGTTGACCTGTTTACCGTCATCTTCAAATTTTTGTGGTGTGGGAACTGCAAGCTCATCCACCGCAATTTTAGTAAAGCTATTGTTTGTTGCCTCGATCATTTTAATGATGTCAGGCTCAAAGTTATAACCAGCATAGAGAACCAAATTTGCACGAGCGATCGCTTGGCGATCGGCAGGTTTAGGCTTGTACTCATGGGGATCAGAGCCAGCATCAATCAAGCAAGTCAGATCGATCGTATCCTGAGCAATTTGCTTGGTGACATCACAAAGCACACTTGTCGTAGCCACAACTTTAGGCTTACTTTGTGCCATAACTGCGCTCAGACCCAAAGAGAAATAACTAGCCGAGACAGCTACAACCGAGAGAAAAATGGTTTTCCAAGGTTGGGGTTTGGCGAAAAAGTTGGTTGACATAGTTTCTAAGAAGGGTGTGTTTGCAAGAATGATAATCATTATCATATACTATGTAAACAGTAACCATAGTCTCTTGGCAAGTCAACTCAAAAATAAGATAGAAAATATCATGCAAACTCCTCAACTCGATATCCCTAAGCGGGGAATGCCTGTGACTATCGTTACGGGATTCTTAGGCAGTGGCAAAACTACTCTTCTCAATCAAATTCTCAAGAACCGTCAAGATCTTAAAGTTGCGGTTTTGGTGAATGAATTTGGCGACATTAACATTGATGGTCAGTTACTTGTCGATGTCGAAGATGGCATGGTGGAGCTAAGCAATGGTTGTATTTGCTGCACGATCAATGACAGCTTGGTTGATGCTGTATATAACGTTTTAGAACGACAAGAGCAAATTGATTATATGGTGATCGAGACAACGGGAGTTGCTGATCCTCTGCCGATCGCATTAACTTTTTTAGGTACAGAACTAAAGCATCTTACACGCCTTGACTCCATTATCACAGTGATTGATGCAGAGACATTTACTGCTGACCATTTTGGTAGTGAAGCAGCACTTAGTCAGGTGCAGTATGGCGATATCGTATTGCTTAACAAAACGGATTTAGTACCAGAGGTACAAGTCGATCTATTGGAGGCTTACCTTCGCCAGACCAAATCTAAAGCGAGAATCCTGCGATCGCAACATGGTGAAGTGCCCTTACCTCTAATCCTAGATGTGGAACTAGCAAGTACTGGTGTTTACCAGCAAGAAGAAGAGCATGAACATCACGATCATGAGCATAGCCACAAGCATGATCACCACGAGCATCACAATCATGAACATCATCATTCTGATCATTTAGCCAATGATGGATTTATCTCGGTCTCCTTTCAAAGCGATCGCCGATTTGATTTAGACAAGTTCACCCATTTCCTTGATAAGGTAATGCCCGTTGATGTATTTAGAGCTAAGGGTGTTCTCAGTTTTGCGGCTGAAGATCTGCGTTTTATTTTCCAGTTAAGCGGTAAGCGTTACGAATTAAATTATGACCATCGCAAAAAGCCGATTGACAATCAATTAATTCTCATTGGTCGAAATCTCGATGCACATTTGCTTCAACAACAATTACAAGAGTGCTTGATATAGTTTGTTTTGAATCGAGAGTTGGATTGGGTTTTGTAATAATAAAGAGTTTAAAGTGAAAATCGCAATTTTTGACGATTCCAGCATCGTTTTGGAGAATATTACTTGATAGATATAGGCTTCAGCCATTCTTAACCCGAACTCACGTTAATTTACTTAGCGATCGCTATAAAACTCAAGCTAAACTAGTTAGAACGTCTTAGCTAGGGCAAAGTTTAGCAACAATGACTTCATCATCGATTTCAGTTCGTGAATTGCCGCTGTTCCCTTTACCTGAGTTGGTACTATTTCCGGGACAGTCTCTACCGCTTCATATTTTTGAGTACCGCTATCGCATGATGATCAATACTGTGCTAGAAAGCGATCGCATGTTTGGCGTGGTCATGTGGGACTCAGAGACGGGTAAACCTGCAAATATCGGCTGTGTAGCCCAAATCGTACAGTATCATCGCTTGCCAGATGATCGCTTCAAGCTTTTGACCATGGGACAGCAGCGCTTTCGAGTATTGGAATATGTGCGCGAAACTCCCTATCGAGTGGGTTTAGTAGAGTGGATTGAAGATGAGCCTAGTAGCGACGCACCATTTTTATTAGCCACAGAAGTCCGTGAGTTGCTTAATGACGTGATCCGTCTATCGCAAAAGCTCACCGATCAAGAAATTGAGTTACCGAAGATTCCCCGTGGCCCAATCGAATTATCCTATTGGGTCGCCAGCAACTTTCAGGGTGCAAGCCTAGAACAGCAATCATTACTGGAAACCCTTGATACGGCTGGACGTTTGCGACGTGAGGCGGAAATTTTATCTTCGACTAGAAGTCAATTAGCAGCCCGAACAGTTTTGAAAGATACTTTTAAATAAAATTAAATAAATTTTTTGTTGAAAGTGCTGCTTCGCAGCACTTTCAACATAGTCTTAAACTTTCAGGAGCAATAACCGTGAAGATCGGTGTACCGAGCGAAATTAAAGATCGTGAATTTCGGGTGGGAATGACTCCTGCGGGTGTGGCAGCCTTGACTGCGCGATCGCATCAAGTCTTTGTAGAGGCAAATGCAGGGCTAGGCTCTGGTTTTAGCGATCAGGAATATGTCCAAGCTGGAGCAAAAATTGTCGCAACGCCACAGGAAGTTTATGCCCAAGAAATGGTGGTTAAGGTCAAGGAGCCTCTGCCTAGTGAATATGACTTGCTCCACCCAGAGTTAATTCTCTTTACCTATCTCCATCTCGCCGCCGATCGCCAACTAACGGTCGCTTTAATCAAGTCGGGTGCAACCTGTATCGCCTATGAAACTGTGCAATTAGATAATGGTCAATTGCCTTTACTCGTACCCATGAGCATTATCGCGGGGCGCTTGTCTGTGCAATTTGGAGCGCATTATTTGACCAAACAACAGGGTGGAAGTGGTGTATTACTAGGGGGGATTCCTGGGGTGAGAGCAGGACATGTGGTTGTGCTAGGCGGCGGCGTGGTCGGTACTGAGGCGGCGAGAATGGCGATCGGCTTGGGCGCAAGGGTGACAATTTTAGATGTCAATCTTAATCGTCTGGGAGAATTAGAATCTCTGTTTGGTTCGCGGGTTCAGTTGCTGTATAGCACAGCCAGCAATATTTCCGAGGCAGTGATGTCGGCGGATTTGGTGATTGGCGCAGTATTAATAACTGGCAAACGCGCACCGACATTAGTAAAGCGTGAACTTGTCCAAAAAATGCGATCGCATTCTGTAATTGTCGATGTTGCTGTGGATCAAGGTGGCTGTATCGAAACAGTGCGAACTACTTCCCATACCTCTCCTGTATATGAAGAAGAAGGAGTCTTACATTACGGTGTCCCCAATATGCCAGGAGCTGTACCTTGGACGGCGACTCAAGCTTTGGTTAATGCGACGCTTCCTTATACTTGCGCCTTGGCGGATTTTGGTTTGGATGCGATTAAACGCGATCGCGCTTTGGCAAAGGGTGTAAATATCCAGAATGGAAATATTGTTTATGCTGCGGTTGCCGAAGCTTTTCCTGATTTGCCAAAAGCCTAGATCTTAAAGCCTAAAAGTGCAGCTTTGCGACGCTTTTAGGTATAGAGCAACCAAGCAAATTTGCCAATTCCCCAGCCAAAATATAAGGCGATCGCAATTACAAATATCAGACTCGAACCAATCATCAACATGTAATCGGGAGTTGTTAAAGCTGACTCATGCAAATAAGTGCGATCGGAACTACCTGAAAAACCTTTTGACTGTAAAACTATTTCTAGTTTTTGCGATTTCGAGAGTGAATTTAGAATTAAAGGTACGGCAACCTTGGCATAAACCCTTGCTTTTTTTAGCCATCCCATCTTCTCGAAATTCAAGCCGCGTAAGCGCTGTGACTCAATGATTGATTGCACTTCTTCTAATAAAAGTGGCACAAATCGTAGGGTTGATGAAAAGATAAATACCACTTTATAAGGAATTTTGGCACGTACCATGCCCACTGTCATTTGATTAACATCGGTAGTAAAAATCGCTAACGGAATTACCAAAATCATTGTCAGTGTTTTAAACACAATATTTAATCCGTAAAGCGTTCCCTCTAGACTCATTTTTGCGCCGCCAACTATCCACCATGTTTGCGGCAAACTAAGTAGAGACGTTAGTTCTAATTTATTGGTAAGTAACTTAACCTGCTCTACATTAAAAAATCCCATGCTCAAAATCAGAAAGATATAAAAGGGAATCATCACTTTTAAAATGCTTCCCAAATAATTGAGCCTGACTCCTGCAAGAACACAAGAAGCAATCACACTCAGCATCAAAATTCCACCTGCGATCGGGCTTTCCCATAGGAAAGCAAGAATTGTGACCGAAAGCATTACCACCAACTTAGAGCGAAAATCTAAGCGCGTAAATAGAGAGTTATACTTAACTGTTTGTAATTTCATATTCTAAATTTGGGATGGAGTAAAACAATTAGCAAATTCGGTTGGAGTAATCAAAGAATATTCGCGATCGCATATTTCACTAAGCTTTTGCGATAGCTCCACCGATTGCGGCGGCGTGAGGTAGGTGGACTCTAGCAAATTAGTTTGATGATAAGCTTGGCGCAAGGGTGCATCAAGCAAAATAGTGCCTTTGCCCATGACGATCGCGCGATCGGCATAGTCAGGCATGAGATATAAATGATGGGTAATCACAATCACGGTTTTACCCATTTGGTGTAGCTGACGGCTGACTTCTAAAATCGAAGAAGCACCCTGATAGTCCTGTCCTGTAGTCGGTTCATCGAAAATGATAATCTCAGGATTCATTGCTAATAGAGCCGCAATAACGATGCGTCCGCGTTCTCCCTTTGGTAAAGATAAAGGATGAGCATGGCGCTGCTCCCATAGCTGCATGGCTTTAAGACTTCGCTCGGTTTCTTTCTTGACGATATCGGGCGCATAACCAAGGAAAGGCAAAGCAAAAGCAACTTCTTTCTCAACGGAAGTATTAAAGATTTGGTTGTCTGGATTTTGAGCGAGATAGCCGATGGATTGAGCAAGATCGCTAACGGATAGAGCTTTGGTATCGCGATCGCGCACCAATACTTTTCCTGATGTGGGTTTTAATAAATTCAGGAAATGCTTAACAAGGGTGCTTTTTCCTGCACCATTCTGTCCGACAATTAGCACATATTCGCCTTCATGGATATC
This sequence comes from Pseudanabaena sp. OTE_75_metabat_487_sub, assembly GCA_031378395.1. Classification (GTDB taxonomy): domain Bacteria; phylum Cyanobacteriota; class Cyanobacteriia; order Pseudanabaenales; family Pseudanabaenaceae; genus Pseudanabaena. The sequence continues at coordinate 6,171 of JANNDZ010000184.1, read as the reverse complement.
TAGCGAGATATTTTTGAGTGCTTCCGTGCCGTCATCGTAGGTATGTTTTAGGTTCTGAACTGAGAGAACGGGCGGTTTATTGCTCCGAATAGGAGTGGTAAATATGGGCGGCTCTATTGGTTGAATGTGAGATCGCAGTTCACTTAAGGCTTTAATTCCAGCCTCCAAGGTAACAGGAATCTTGGGAATATTAATTCCCTTTTGCTGGATTTGGCTAAAAGCTTGAGCGACTTCAGGAGGACGTAGCTTATTTTGTTGTAGCAGATCCACCTGTGAGTAAATTTCATCAGGAGTGCCAACTGCGATTAATTTACCCTGTGAGAGTAAGGCAATGCGATCGCAAAATTCTGCCATTTCTTCAGCAGCATGGGAAACCATCACGATCGCTACGCCCAGTTCTTCTTTTAATTCCCTGACTGTCGCAAAGACTTCTTGAGAACCAATGGGATCGAGCTGTGAGGTTGGTTCATCGAGTATTAGTAAATCAGGTTGTAGAGCAAGAGCGGCAGCGATCGCTAAACGTTGTTTTTGACCGCCCGAAAGCTCTTGCGGATTTTTCTTTTCAAATCCTTCGAGACGAACTGATTTTAAAACAATGGGAATCCGCCGCAAAATTTCTTCGCGGGGAACGCAGAGATTTTCGAGAGCAAAAGCAATTTCGTTCTCGACAGAGGTAGCAGTAATCTGGATTTCAGGATCTTCAAAAACAATTCCCACATGACGGGCTAATTCGCTCACGGGATGGTCAAGGGTATCTAAACCTGCGATCGCAATTTTGCCAAAAAAGCGTCCACCATAAAACTGGGGAACGATACCCGTAAGGGCAAGACATAGTGTAGTTTTCCCTGCTCCTGTCGCGCCAATTATGCCTAAAAATTCTCCTTTCTTAATCGTTAGCGATATATCTTTTAATACTGTCTCCTTAGCGTTTGGATATATATATGAAACCTTATCTAAAACTGCGATCGCATTGATCTCATTCATGGGTTTAATTGAAAATATATTTTTGAAATTTTAAAACCAGATACTGATGCGCCCGCGCCGTCTAACGCTTACACACAAGTCATAAAACTCAATTAAGTCAACAATTAGTAGCCCCCTAGCCCCCAATTCTGGGGGGACAAGAAAATAAGTCTTTCAAAGTCCCCCAGAATTGGGGGATTTAGGGGGCTTAGATAAATCAAAACGTAGACATAGAGACTTACTTGTGTGTTCGCAGTAGCTTGCGCAGCGAGCGGCTCAGTATCTATCTTAGCTACTTACATCGGGCAAGATAACTCACCAACTTTGCGAGAAAAAAGCATATTTTCACGGTAATCAACAGGGCAATCGATAACGGCAGGAACATCTTGTGAGAGAGCTTCCTTAAGCGTCGGAATTAAATCCATTGCTGAAGTAACGCGATAGCCTTTAAGTCCCATACTTTCGGCAAGTTTCACAAAATCAGGGTTACCAAATTTGATAAAGGCTGATCGACCGTAATGGATTTGTTGCTTCCATTCAATTAATCCAAAACCGCCATCATTAAATATCAGCGTCACAAAGGGCGTACCAATGCGAGTTGCGGTTTCCAGTTCTTGCATATTCATCATAAAGCCGCCATCACCTGTGACAGCCACAATCTTGCGATCGGGATTGACGAGTTTCGCCGCGATCGCACCTGGGATAGCGATCCCCATCGCCGCAAAACCATTGGAAATAATGCAAGTGTTAGGGCGATCGCAATGGTAGTGCCGCGCCATCCACATTTTATGCGCTCCCACATCAGAAATCACAATATCTTCGGCTGCCATGACTTGACGCAGATCGTAGATGATTTTTTGTGGCTTAATCGGAAAACCTTCATCATGGGCATACTGCTCATAGGTGGCGAGTACTTGTGGCCGTAAGGCGATAGCATGAGGAGCAGTCATGCCAGTGCGATCGCAACGGTGCATAATCTCCATTAAAGAATCAGAAATATCCCCCACAATTTCTACCTGTGGCATATAGCTGCTATCAACTTCCGCAGTTAACTCAGCAATGTGAATGATCGGAATTGTGCCTTTGGGATTCCATTTCTTAGGTGAGTATTCGATTAAGTCATAGCCAACGGCTATTACTAAATCCGTTTCGTCAAAAGCACAATTAATCACGTCTCTCTGCTGTAAACCGATTGACCAAAGCGCCAGAGGATGACGATAGGGAATGACACCCTTACCCATAAAGGTATTAGCAACAGGAATATTTAAGCGCGTCGCAAAGTCGGTCAAAGCTTGACTAGCTTGGGAACGAATCGCCCCATTCCCCACCAAAATCAAAGGATTTTTTGCTTGAGCAATCAACAGAGCTGCTTCCGATAGGCTGCGATAGGATGCATACATCGAATTGCGATCGCCTTTAATCAATAATGGCTGACCTGTCACTTCCATATCGGCAATATTTTCGGGTAAATCAATATGAACTGCTCCAGGTTTCTCAGATTTAGCCAGTTTAAAGGCTTTACGAACAATTTCAGGAGTGATGCTAGGACGGACAATTTGCGCGTTCCATTTGGTTACAGGCTCAAACATGGCAACTAGATCGAGATATTGATGGGAATTAGTATGCATACGGTCAGTTCCCACCTGCCCTGTAATTGCGATTAATGGCGCACAATCTAAATTGGCATCAGCAACCCCCGTCATCAGATTGGTGGCTCCAGGGCCTAATGTCGATAGACATACTCCTGGTTTGCCAGTCAGTCTTCCATAGACATCCGCCATAAAGGCTGCACCCTGCTCGTGGCGAGTAGTGATGAATTTAATCGATGAGTTTTCAAGGGCATTAAGAACCGCCATATTCTCTTCCCCCGGCAGTCCAAATATATATTCCACGCCCTCATTTTCCAAACATTTGACTAATAATTCTGCGGTGTTCATAGCTTCCTCACAAATTAAGTTTGGATTCACACGCTTTGCGTGCAACTCCAAACAGGGTTTATTTAATCCAAATAGTTTTAATATTCACAAATTCGCGAATACCTTCTAGCCCTAGCTCACGACCAAACCCCGATCGCTTAATGCCGCCAAAAGGAACACGCGGATCGGATTTGACCATACCATTGACAAAGACTGCACCCGCCTCAATTTGTTCGATCGCCGTCTCTATTTCTTGTTGATCATTGCTCCAAAAGCTCGCCCCCAAGCCAAAGTTAGTGCTATTCGCAAGGGCGATCGCCTCAGTCAAATTTTTAACGCGAAACACCGAAGCGACAGGACCAAAGAATTCTTCTTGGTAGGGCGGCGCTCCCAAGGGAATATCGGTCAAGATCGTCGGCGCGTAGAAATTGCCTTTCTCTTTAAGTCGATACCCACCGACTAATACCTTCGCGCCTAGATCGACAGTAGCTTTTACCTGTAAATCTAGATCATTTAAAATTTGCGGCGTTGCAAGTGGCCCCACGTCAGTTTCAGGTTGCATTGGATCGCCCACTTTTAGAGACTTGAATTTCTCCACAAATTTAGCAATAAACTGATCGGCGATCGCCTCTTCGACAATAAATCGCTTCGCAGCAATACAGGTCTGTCCATTGTTCATTACCCGCGCCGTTACTGCGGTACTTACTGCCAAATCTAAATCCGCACTCTTAAGAACAATAAACGGATCGCTTCCCCCAAGTTCTAAAACAACTTTTTTGAGATGATGCCCTGCGATCGCCGCTAGACTTTGCCCCGCAGGTTCACTGCCAGTTAACGTGGCAGCTTTGACACGACTATCCGCCACTAAATTTGCCACGCGATCTGCCCCAATTAGCAAAGTTTGAAATGCACCTTCAGGTACACCCGCCGCGTTGAAGATTTCCGCGATCGCTAAGGCACATTGCGGCACATTAGAAGCATGTTTTAGCAACCCCACATTTCCTGCCATCAAGCAAGGCACGGCAAAGCGAAATACTTGCCAAAAGGGAAAGTTCCAAGGCATCACCGCCAGAATAATTCCCATAGGTTGATAGCGAATGAGGGTGCGACTAGCATCGGTAATTGCGGGCGTATCTGCTAAAAATTGGGGCGCATGTTCGGCATAAAAACGACAAAGATTAGCACATTTCTCGATTTCTGCGATCGCACTTTTCAGGGTTTTCCCCATTTCGAGGGTCATCATAATCCCGAATTCTGTTTTTTTCGATTCCAGAATATCGGCAGCTTGGTTCATCGATTGGCTGCGATCGCGAAAACTACTATGCTTATAGGTAGCAAAGGTGCGATCAGCAAGCGCCAATTTATGCTCAAGTTCTTGATCCGTCAAAGGCTCGAAAGTCTTTAATACTTCTCCCGTTACAGGATTGATTGATGCGATCGCCATGATCTTTTCTCCATTCCTGAGAACTCTACAACGAGTTTTAGACTCGCCATAGGTAAGCAAAACTCGCTATACAAAATGTTTGTATGTATAAGATCTTAAGCCTTGCGATTGCCAAATATACCGATAATTCAACTAAATTTACGATTCATGATGAAGAAACAGCACTTTGAGCTATTTCCTCACAATAATGGATATCATTTATCTGCTACGCTAAATATTCATTCTAAAGTCGCTTTTATACCATTTGTTCTCAATGCTGACAAATTACATCCTAGTAGATTACGAAAATGTTCAAAATATAGATCTCAGCTCTATCCAAGATAAAAATATTTACATCAAAATGTTTGTTGGAAGTAAGCAAAACAATATACCGATAGACCTAGTTGTGAAGTCTCAAAAACTAGGAAATCAAATTGAATGGATTCAAATTAATGGTAATGGTAAAAATGCTCTTGACTTTCATATTGCCTTTGAATTAGGGAGGTTATCTCAGAAAGAGACGAAATCATTTTTTCATATTATTTCCAAAGATACTGGATACGATCCTTTGGTTAACTATATCAAAAGTCAAAAAATATTCTGTAAGCGTAGTGAAGACATTGTATTGCTTATAGAAACTATACAATCAAGTTTGAAACCTGCACCACTTAATCCAACAACTCCATCAGTCAATCAAACATCCACAGCAAAAAACAAAGATTCCAATTCAACAAAAACATCAATTAATCAATATGATTTAGTGCTTAAGCGTCTTTCAGCTGTCAATAAAACCAAAAGACCCAAGTCTGAAGAGTCTTTGAAAAATAATATCAAATCACTTTTAAGTCTAAAGGAGTCAACGCCTATAATTAACAAAATATATCAACAGTTACTTAGTGAGCACAAAATTTCTTTAGATCAAGCTAAGAAAATTGACTACAAGTTTTAGTCATAATGTAAAAGTATATTTTAGATGCTTACTTACAAGATCGTAGTGATTGATATTATTCAAAAAACTTCATCAATAGTGATCGCAATACTCGCAAATATACTCATTGGAATTAATTCACCTTTTACATAAATTTGTAAATGTTCATAGCTCTCCTGATTTTCCGTAAAGAGGAATTTCAACTTCGCGATCATATTTCAAAGTGGAATCAGAAATCATTTAATAACGAGAAATATCTTTACAAAGCAGAAACTTTGCTGAACTGCTTGACCTTATACCATAGTATAAGGTCTAAGCTTGTAACTGTTGGATGTAAAAAAAGCAAGGATATCAATGCTGCAAGTTGGTGAAGTCTCTCGCAAATTAGGGCTAAATCCTCAAACGCTTTATTTCTATGAGCGAATTGGGTTAATTCCCTCACCCCATAGAACCGAAGCAGGTTATCGCCTGTTTAGCCAAGAGGATATAGATCGATTAGCGTTTATCACCCATACCAAGGCGATGGGTTTGAGTTTAGACGACATCAGAGAAATTTTGGCAGCTAAAGATGGAAAATCACAGACTTGTCAAGCTGTACATGATTGTCTTCTCAAAAAAGCAAAATCCATTGAAGAGACTATTCAGCAACTGCAAATATTGCTCGACGAGCTTCGTCCGTTGATTAGTCATTGTGAGAGCAATATTGAATGCAAAGATTGCACAAGAAATGAACAACCTTGTTCTGTTCCAGAAGATCCTCGCTATGAGTTTCATCAAGCTTGTAGTACTTGGCAAGGATCTGCTCAAGAATCTTCAACTACACAAAATATCTCAAATGTAGATAGAGAGAAATCTTCCAACACTCTCTAAACCATATCTTTTTGCAAATTTTGGTGGCAGATGATCTAGAGGGGAGGATGTACTGCGCAAAGCGCAGTACA
>JANNDZ010000169.1:0-5437 GCA_031378395.1 Pseudanabaena sp. OTE_75_metabat_487_sub | reverse complement strand
CAACTAATCCTAACTGCCTATCTCAAATATTCTTTTTTCAAAAATTATAAACCACAAAAAACCCCAATCACATGTGGGGCCCCCCCCCCCCCAAATCTCTTTTGGGTTTTAGTGACAGCTATATGACAAAATGTGCTGGAGTTAGTTAGCAAAAATAGCCATGTCAGATCTTATAGCCTCAGAAATTTTACAAAATCGTCTTAGCTATCAAGGTAGTAAATTTTCCTTTCATGTCGATCGCATTAAATTACCTCATGGGGTTATAGGCGAATATGCATATATTAAACATCCAGGGGCAGGGATGGCAGTTCCTGTAACAGCGGATGGCAAATTTGTGTTAGTCAAGCAATATCGATTTGCGATTCAGCGCTATTTACTAGAATTTCCAGCAGGAACATTGGAAGTTGGGGAAGATCATGATGTGACGATTAAGCGCGAAATCGAAGAAGAAACAGGCTATCGAGCTAGTCAATGGCAGTATTTAGGAGGTTTCTATCTTTGTCCTGGTTATTCTGACGAGATTATTCATGCATATCTGGCTCAAGGGCTGGAGAAACTAGAGAATCCTCCTGCTCAGGATGAAGATGAGGAGATAGAAGTTGTGTTGCTCAGTCGCGAAGAGATCGAAATGCTGTTGCGATCGCAGAGTGCGGAGGCAAGTCTTGATGCTAAATCTATCACTGCATTTCACTTAGCTCTGCAAGCATTACAGATTTAATCTTTAGAGGTGCGGCAATGCCGCACCCCTAAAAATTAAATCTGCGCTTTGCGTCCTGTGAGGAAATAAGTAGTCATTTCGCCTTTACCTTTGATCTCAATTGTTCTTTGGGGATCAAATTGGAACTTATTTTTTAAAATCTGATAGGTTACATCCGTGACTTGAATGCAACCTGCAATACCATGAGACTCCATACGGCTAGCAATATTTACCGTGTCTCCCCAAAGATCATAGATAAACTTTTTTGTGCCGATGACACCTGCAACGGCTTGACCAGTATGCATACCAATCCTCATCTGGAAGGGATTGCCATCGGGGCGGATAAATTTGCAAATTGACTGCTGCATATCTAGAGCCATTGACGCGATCGCTTCAGCATGATCAGGTCGCGGCACAGGCAAACCACCAACAGCCATATAAGAATCCCCAATCGTTTTGATTTTTTCTAAGCCATAATGATCAACTAAGCGATCAAATTCTGAGAATATCTCATTGAGCATATTTACTAGTTCATTTGCTGATACTGATGATGCGAATTCTGTAAAGCTGACGATATCGCCAAACAGAACTGTTACTTCCTCGAAAGTATCTGCAACAATCGTGCCACTTTCCGTCTTGAGTTTGGATATGGACTTTGTCAATATCGCAGAAGTTCTGTTCGTGGAAATACTAGGGGGAATATTGGTAGGCGTATAGATTTGGGAAGACTTTAATCGTTCAGCGATCGCTTTTGGTAAAACATTGAGCAGTAAACGTTCTGAGCGCATTTTCTCAACTCGTAAATCATCCTCGGCACGTCGGCGTTCTTGAGCTTCCATCCCTAAAGACAATAATTCTGACAAGGAGCTAGCAAAGCTAATTTCCTCTAGTAACCACAAGCGCTCTATACCAACTTGTTCAAACATCAAAAAACCTGTGAGTTCCCCACCAATATCAAATGAGGATGTCAGTAGAGATACAACACCAAGAGGATTGAGGTAGTCTGGGCGTATCTCTTTTAATATTTCTTCATCTTCTACATCTTCTATATATAAGTTCGGATTTTCTTTCAGAGCGGCAAAAAAGCTTGGGAATCGATCAGCCCCTAGAAAATCAGACTCAGTATGAAGCTTGCTACTTTGAATGTAGAGATCGAGGCAATGTAATTGTGTTTTATTGTTGTTAAATAGCCAGACACTAACGCGCTCGACATCCATTGTTTGACTGGCTGTTTCGGTAATATTCTGCACTGCCGTAATAAAGTCACCTAAGTTGAGAGCTTTGTTTTTAGTGAGAGTAATCAAGATTTTTTGTTGTCTGCGAAGTTGCTGTTCACGACGTTGCAATAAAAAATTATTTCGTTGCAGTGATAGCTGACTCCCTGCTAGTTCGCTAGTTCTTTGATGCACTCGTGACTCTAGCTCCACATTTGCTTTTTCGAGTCGGTTAAATGATTCTGTAAGCATTTCAGCCATGCGATTAAATGACTCAGATAAAACTTTGACTTCGCTTGTGCCCTTTACCAATACCCTAGAGTCTAGATCGCCATTAGCGATCGCTTGAGATGCACCACTTAATTTGATCAATGGAGCCGTAATATAACGTGCAGTCACCACTCCCAGCAAAATCGCAAAAACTAGTGCCCCCAAACTAAATAAAATCGTGACTTGGTTGCGACTATTAATTTGTTCCATAAAGGTAGATTCAGGTAGCACCACTACAATCAGCAAATCTAGTCCATCATGATCGCGCCAAGTCCGAACTTGAATAAACTGCTTGCTCCCTTCAAAATTAGGCTCTAAGTGTTCTTTACCTTGGAGCGAATTAAAATTATCAAATTCATTAATTAGATAGCGAGCTGTAGCTCGTGATAGGGGGTCACTACTATTAAGAATATTGAGACGTTGTGGCTTTCCATTGACAATTGAAAAAGTGCGCTCACTACTAGAAGTTCCGACGATTAATCCAGAGCGCTCAATGATAAAAATGCGTCCTGATGGGTCTGATTTTAAATCAACAAGGAACCTATTCAATTGTGTGAGAATAAAATCAACACCCAGTACCCCAATCACTCTACGATCGCGATCGTAAAGTGGATAACTATGGGAAATGGACAAAACTTCAGGGCGATCAACCCATTGATAAATGCGCGTCCAAGTTGGCTTGCCTGCTTTGATGGCATCGGCATACCAAGCTTCTTGTCGGACATCTTCATTAGTTTCGATAACTTCTTGCAATTGTTGGCGATTACCTTCGCTATCGGTTGAGAAACTCGCTGTTTTGGTAATGCCTCTCGTTAAAGTTGTTTCGTTAATTACGATTTGTCCATTGTCTTTACGCTCAACACCAATAAATTCTTGATTATCAAAAGCAAAATTAATATAACCAACTTGATATAAATTTATTTGTGTCCAAAAGAAATGTCCTGTTTTCTGAAAATCTTTTAAATTTAGTAACCCTAACTTTACAGCATCGACATTAGCCTGATTGATTTGCGGTGGGACTTGAAAGTAATTATCAAGTTTTGTACTAATGCGATCGCTGACTTCTCCACTGAATCGGGTAGCTAGATCTCCAACTGCTTGCTGACCATTACGAAAAGAAAATATGCCAACTACACCAACCGTTATACAAATCTGCACTACAAAAGGCACGACTAAAATAACCATTAACGGCATATTTTTAAATGACTTAGGTGTATATGAGATTTTCAACATCATGTATAATCAGTTGCACTAGTTTTTTAAGCCTCAAGGCGATCTTGGAGTAGGTAAGTGATCATTTCTCCTTTGCCTTTGATATTAATCGCATTTCTCTGTTCAAGTCGATATTTGTTTTTTAAGAGTTGATAGGTGGCTTCTGTTACTTGAATGCAGCCAGCAACGCCATGGGATTCCATCCGACTTGCCACATTAACAGTATCCCCCCAAAGATCATAAATAAACTTTTTCGTGCCAATTACGCCTGCGATCGCCTGTCCAGTATGAATGCCAATCCGCAACAAAAAGGGACTGCCATCCAAGCGTTTAAATTTCCGAATTGATGTTTGCATTTCCAGCGCCATTTCGGCGATTGCCACCGCATGATCTTTACTAGGTACAGGCAAACCACCCACTGCCATATAAGAATCGCCGATGGTTTTAATCTTTTCGAGGTCATATAAATCGACAAGACGATCAAATTCCGAGAAAATATCGTTTAGACAGTTTACCAAATCACTAGCAGAAATAGCTGCTGCATACTCAGTAAAATTCACGATATCTGCAAATAAAACCGTAACTTCATCATAGGCATCGGCGACAATTGCTCCATTAGTCCCGTTAGTCAGATTTTCTAACATCGGATCTGAAGATATATCTGACATTTGGTTGGCATATGTCTCAGAGACTTTATTGGCTAAAGCTTTTGACTGCGACAATTTCAAACGCTCAACAATCTCTTGCGGTAAAACATTTAACAATAAGCGTTCTGACTTCATCTGCTCGATTCGGAGATTCTCTTCAGCACGTTGCCGCTCTTGAGACTCCATTCCTAAAGATAAAAGATCTGCTAAAGAACTAGCAAAACTTTGCTCCTCGGCTAGCCATAAATGCTCTACTTCGATATGCTCAAAGACGATGATACCAGTTACTTGACCATCGACTTCAAAGGTCTTGATTAATAAAGATACAGTGCCTGCAGGTCTAAAGTAGGAATCGATTAGCTCTTGTAAATATTCTTCTTCTTGAATGTCTTCAACAGCGATCGCATGTTTCGCTTGGAGGGCTGCAAAAAATTTAGGATAATCCTGAGAGGTCAAAAAATCTGCTTCTGTATGAGTATTAGTACTTCTGATATACAGATCGAGACAATGCAATAGAGTTTTTGTTTTATCAAATAGCCAAATGCTAACTCGCTCAACATTTAAGGCTTGGCTACCTGTGCGGGTGATATTTTGGACGGCATCGATAAAATTTCCTTGGTTAATTGCTTTATCTTTAGTCAAGCCGAATAAAATATCCTGCTGTTTGCGAAGCACACTCTCACGGCGACTCAATAAAAAATTGGTGCGTTGGAGTGAGGATTTTGAGGCATTCAATTCATGGGTTCTTTCTTGAACTCGTAATTCTAATTCTTGATTTGACTTTTCTAGTTGCAAAAATGAATTTGCCATCATCTCTGCCAGCATATTGAAAGATTCAGACAGATCTCTAATTTCACTGGTTCCTTCTACTTGGACTCTAGTATCAATCTTCCCTTGGGTAATTGCTAGTGAAGCTTCACTAAGTTTGCGTAGGGGAGTGCTAATTGATTTGGCGGTGAGCATTCCGATTAAAATAGCGATCGCTAATACAGCCCAACATAGCAAAATCATCATTTGTGTTTCATTTTGCATTGAGCCAGTAAACTGAGAAATTGGAACAACGATCACAATTAACCAATCCAGACCATTATCGCCCCGCCAATTTTGCACACGAATAAAATGTTCTTCACCAGCTAAAACAGTTTCTATATGCTCAGTTCCTTTACTTGCATCAAATTTGCCATGTATTGCAAGTAAATATTGTGCCGTTGATCGCGACAGAGAATCTTTACTGTCAAGAATATTTAGTCGCTGTGGCTTATCATCAACTATTTGAAAGCTCTTTTCTGAAGTAGAAGTACCTAATACCAAACCCGATCGCTCAATTACAAAAACTCGTCCTTTTTCGCTATATTTTAGACCTCGAAGAAATGTACTTATATCAACATTTGCCTGAT
>JANNDZ010000159.1:0-5573 GCA_031378395.1 Pseudanabaena sp. OTE_75_metabat_487_sub | reverse complement strand
TTATCAGCATCGGGCGGCACAATTTGCCAATCGGGATGATTGGATAGAAATTGGGTGATGACTTCTTCGTTTTCGGCGGGATGTAAGGTGCAGGTACTGTAAACAATTACGCCTGAGGGTTTGACCCATTCAATTGCGCGATCAAGAATTTCGGCTTGGGTTTTCGCTAATTTATATGGCTCTTCAGGAGTTTGCCTCCATCGCGCATCAGCATGGCGATGCAATGTCCCTAAACCAGAGCAAGGTACGTCTAGCAACACGCGATCGCATTTGGAATTTGCAGAACCTTCTGGCAATCCTGCAAATTCTCGTGCATCAACCTCAAGGGTTTGCACATTGGTGATCCCCAGCCTTGCTGTATTTTGATCGACCTTTTTAAGACGACTTGCTAGACGATCTAGGGCATACACTTTGCCAGTATTTTTTAGGCGATCGCTAATATGTGTGGTCTTCCCCCCTGGGGCAGCACAGGCATCAATAATGATCTCATTGGGTTGTGGATCTAATAAATAAGTAACTAACTGAGCGCTAGCATCTTGAACCGACCACCAACCCTCTTTAAATTTCGGTAATTGACTAACATCGCCTGCACCTTGCGCCACGCGAATACCATCAGGTAAATGAGGAATTGGCTCAGCTTTGATTTCAGCTTCTGCAAAAGCGGCTAGAACCTGATCTCGCGTTGCATGTAAAAGATTTACTCGTAAATCGAGATGCGGGGTTTGATTAAACCAATTGCAAATGCTAGCGATCGCCTCTTGCCCAAATTCTTTTTGCCATAGCTCGATTAACCATTCAGGAAAACTATAAAAGCTAGCTGGATCAGTAATTTTGGCAAGAATATCTTCCTTATCCTTAGCTCTGAGTATGGATCTCATGATCCCGTTCGCAAAGCCAGACAAGCCTTTTAAATTGTTTTCTTTGACTAATTCCACCGTGGTATGCACGATCGCTGATGGCTTAATGCGATCGAGAAAACATAGCTGGTAGACACCAATCTGTAAGATTATTAATAAGTCTGGTGGTAATTTTGCAGTTGGTTTTTGTAAGAAGTTTTGCAAAACCGCTTGCAAGGTTTTTTGGCGGCGCGTACATCCATAAACTAATTCTGTAATTAGACGGCGATCGCTCTCTAAGAGGGTAGTATTTTCTTGACGCGCCCGCGAAAGCGTACAGTCAAGTGCGACATCAGCATACGCATTACGTCTTTGAATCAAACGAAGCGCTTCTAAAGCAATTTGTCGAGAATTCTTACTTGCCATCGGCAATTTAGTTTGGCTATTTAATGGAGTCAATTTAGAGTGCTATTTATAAAGATTGAGGGCAAGCATTCAAGAATTATCAAAATTCAATGGTTGCACTGTAGACAAATGCGTTCATTATTTGGTATCTAAGAGCGTATATTCAGATGATCTTTAATCATCTATTACAAAGCTGTAAAAAAGCTTCTGATCTAAAGTTCGATCTAAAAAAAGTGTGATGGTTACTGTGGGTGTGAGGAGCGGCAATGGTTGATACTGGTGTGAGAGTTAGGAAAGCAAAATTTCCGACAGGAAGTAGCCTAGCACTTGGTTTAGCAATCGGTTTAATAAGTTTAATTGTTGGTGTCGATCTTTTCTTGAATCCTAATATAAGTTCAAGTCTGCTGCTGCCATTCACGTTGGGGGGGGCTGGAGTTGCATTTTTAGGAACTTTTGCAGTTCCAGCTTTGCGTCAGCTTAAGGCTGGGCAAATCATTCGCGAAGATGGACCACAAGCTCATCTGAAGAAACAAGGCACTCCGACGATGGGGGGGATATTTATTATACCTGTCGGAATTTTATTAGCGCTGGTCTGGTCTGGCTTTAATGACAAAGTAATCGCCTGTAGTTTGCTGACGGTCTCCTTTGGCTTTATCGGATGGCTAGATGATTGGAAAATTTTGCGCCGTCACTCCAACAAAGGCTTGTCTCCGCGCTCCAAGATCTTGCTTCAAGCGTTCTTCGCGGCTTGTTTCTGCGTATGGCTAGGGCTAACCCAAAACTGGCAAGCGATCGCAACGGTTAATTTGCCATTGCACTTTGTGATCCCACTTGGTTTATTGTTTTTCCCTCTTGCTTTGTTTGTATTCCTTGGCAGCAGCAATGCAACTAACCTCACCGATGGCTTAGATGGGCTAGCAGGTGGTACGGGTGCGATCGCTTTATTTGGTATGGGGCTGCTCCTTTTTCCTCAGAACAAAGAACTCGCCATTTTTTGCATGTGCCTCAGTGGCAGCTATTTAGGGTTTCTCTGGCACAATCGCTATCCTGCCCGTGTATTTATGGGTGATACAGGATCGCTGGCTTTAGGTGGTGCATTGGCTTCAACGGCGATCCTTGGTAACTTGCTCTGGGCATTTCTGATTATTGGTGCAATCTTTATCTGGGAATCGATTTCGGTGATTGCACAGGTTTCTTATTACAAGGCAACCAAAGATGAAACTGGTATGGGTAAGCGCCTTTTCAAAATGGCGCCTTTTCACCATCACTTAGAGCTAAGTGGCTGGCATGAGCTACATGTAGTTAGGTTCTTTTATCTCACAGGTGGTTTTTTGGTGGGGATCGCTATTTTGGTTAGTAAACTTCCTTAAATTTAATTTAAAAACACTCACAAAAAAGCCGCCCAATCCGGTGGCTTTTTTTATTCGCATTCCAAAGATGCTCTAGTATCTACACCAGTTTTCGAGTTTGTGCCTTTAGCTTTAGAACATAGCCACTTGCGCTGTCCACCATCCATAATCGCGTCAGTGAAATCTGCTCCATCAATATTTACAAAATCAAAAGTACTGCGCAATAGGATTGTTTCGACGAGCAAAGCGTCGCTGAGATCGGCTTTAGCAAAATCAGCTTGATCTAATAACCCACTGGAAAAGTTTGTACCTTTGAGATTAGCATTTCGCAAAACCGAAGCGCTGAATACAGCTCCGCGTACATCAGCATTCTCAAAGTTTGCTCCTTCCATGTTGGCATTAGCAAAACCTGAGCCAACCAGATCTCTTCCTGAAAAGTCTCTATTTTTTAACTGCGCATGACTAAATGAGAGGGTTTCCGCTTGAACATTGATCGGCGATGTCAGTAAATAAGCAAGCATGATGATGATTGCGATCGCTAAGCGCAAAATTGAAAAATTGAAAAATTCAGAAAATAACATAGAAATAAATCTAAAGATAATGGCTTTATATTAGCGTCTGTCAAAAGCAGGAAAGGCGATCACTACATTGTAGCGATCGCCTTTCCTGCTTTTGAGAATGTGATAAAAATAAGATACGAAGAGCAAGTTAAAGATATTGAAAATAAGACTACAAAGAGCCTAGTTTCCAACTTTGTAAATTAGTTCTCAATATAGTTGAGAAGTAGACCCATGGTGGCGATCGGGAGGATTACACCAATGAGTGGTACGAAGATGAAAGAGACGTAGTAATGTGCGTAGTATCCAGTCATGGTCGTGGGTTTCCTTGAATTAAGATATAAATTTTTGAGGATTTGATTTAGCTTAAATTAATGTGATTTGGGGCTGAAGTTAACAACACCAAAAACAAATCTAAGTCCAAAGCAAACCAAGGAATTTTTGCATTGGCTCTAGGTAGTTGAGGAAGTATGCAAATGCAGCACCACCAGCACCACCAAGCAAGAAGCTACTAGAAAATTCGCTCCAACCAGCAGGAGTACCCAATTCAGCAGGGGCTTCTAATGCAGAGCTAGACTGCAACTTAGTTACAGTTTGACCATATAAGGACAAGCCAACGGTCAATAGCACAACAGAAGCGATCGTTGCCAATAGACCAGCAAGGCTGGCTAATTCTGTATTTCTCAGAGGTCCCAATAATGCAAATGGTCCGTAGATGAAGTAGCCATGTGCCATGCCGATTTCTAGACCACGACGGCTAGGAGACAAGCCTGCGCGGTAAGCGGGAAGGTTGCCGATAAAAGCCTTAACGATCGCAGAATCGCTAATGGGTGTAGATAAATTCCCTAGTTGGGGATCGTTCTTGAAGGGTTTTACAAAATCTGTCATAAGTCTTTATTAAGTTAAAGATTGCAGGGAGAATTTTGTCTTCATTTTAGGGAATAAGCGCGGATGTCACTGCATAAAGGCGGCGTATCTTTAGAAAACTTCACAACTTTTCCTAAATTTACTTACTCTCTTCCCATTTTTGAAATAGATCGTAAAACCCAAGAATTATTGATGCGGCGCTCCGCGCCGCATCAATAATAGGCGTAGCTAGAGATTAAAGGCGACGCAAAGCGAAGCCTTTAATCTCTAGCTGGGTATTGCTGACGGACATAAATCTGCGAGTTCACAGCGATCGCAAGCAGGTTTACGGGCGTTACAAACTGCCCGTCCGTGATAAATAATTCTGATTGACCAGTTTTCCCAGTCCCGTTGGGGCAACATTCCCATCAGATCCCGCTCGACTTTAACTGGTTCCTCAAATTTGGTTAGTCCTAGTCTTTTGGTCAATCGCTTTACGTGGGTGTCAACGGTCACACCTGCATTAATTCCATAGGCATGGGCTAACACCACATTCGCAGTTTTACGGGCTACTCCTGCCAGCTTGAGCAGCTTCTCCATAGTATTTGGTACTTTGCCTTCAAAATCACGCACAATCATTTCGCAAGCACTTCTGATGTTCTTGGCTTTGTTGCGATAAAAGCCTGTGGAGTGGACTAACTCCATGAGTTCATCAAGATCAGCATTGGCTAAAGCGATCGCATCGGGGAACCGCGCAAATAATATGGGTGTGACCTTATTCACGCGCTCATCGGTGCATTGAGCCGAGAGGATGACTGCTACCAGCAACTGCACAGGTGTCTCGTAGTCAAGCGAACAGGTTGCGTCAGGATAAAGCCGTTTAAGACGAATGAGGATTTCGTTAGCTCGAATTTTTTTGGATGAACGTTTGGTAATAATTCCCATGAGTAGCGCGATACACCGATGATTTGCAGTTTAGCATTGTTTAAAAAAGCTCCTTAAGGAGCTTTTTTAAACAATGCTAAATAATTCGGGCAGCACTCATTTAAAATTAATTAGTGCGGCTTTGCCGCGCCCCAAAAATTATTAATATCGCAGAACCCGCACCGCGCAAATGGATAAGAAAAAAGTATTGCTGCTGTCGGCTAATCCCTCGAATACCGATCGCTTGCGGGTAGAGGCAGAATTTCGCGAAATTGAGGAATGCTGCCAGAAGTCGAGTTTGCGCGATCGCTTTGCGATTGTAACGAAGCCAGCAGTACGTATTGATGATTTGCAACCGATCTTGCTTCAGGAAGTTCCTCGCGTAGTCCATTTCTCAGGTCATGGGGCGGCGGCGAATGGGTTGGTGTTAGAAGATGATGCGGGAAATTGGCAACTTGCACCGACAGAGTCTTTGGCGGATTTATTTCGGATTTTGCAAAATGGGATTGACTGCGTGGTGCTGAATGCTTGCTTCTCAGAGGTGCAAGCGGAGGCGATCGCCCGTTATGTGCCTTATGTGTTGGGGATGAATCAGGCAATTGGTGATTTAGCAGCGATCGAGTTTGCTAAGGGTTTCTATGGGGCGTTGTTTGAGG
>JANNDZ010000154.1:0-10321 GCA_031378395.1 Pseudanabaena sp. OTE_75_metabat_487_sub | reverse complement strand
GACGCTCCGTTAGTTCTGAATATTGGCGGCTCGTCGTGGAGAAATCATTTTCGACAAATTCAATGAAGGCTATTTTATCGCCAACTTGGACAATGGTATCAGGCTCCCATTGAAAGAATAGTCGCTCGGAATTAGGATCGGCAATACTCAAAAGCCGCGCATTTTTTTTGTGTAACAGATAAGCGGGTGTTCTCAAAAAACGATAGTCATCTGACTTGATCGAGCGTTCCACTATCCTTAATTTGCGATCGCCTAATTGAAATAGTCCTAAAGTGCCTTCGCCTAAGCCTGCTACTGCAAAGGCTGCGGCAGGTAGATCTACAGGATCGAGGGCTACGAAGTTTCCTAGTTGCTCTTTTAGTAATTGATTAAGATTTTGACGAGAGGAGCGCACGACAATATGCACATTGGGGTTAAGGCGACGGGCGGCGATCGCAGTTTCAATATTTACATTCTCGTTGCTAGTAACTAGCAAAATTCCGCGACAGCTATCGATTCCTGCTTTGAGCAATACTTCAGAGCGCCGACAATCTCCGACAATTATGGGTTGATCGAGCAATTCTGAGAAGCGATCGAATTCCATGATCTCTGGCTGGACTCGATCGATCGCACAAATTTTTACTTCATATTCGCGATAGGTAAACTTTTTTAAGTTGAATACGGAATGCTGTCCGAGGCTACCCAAGCCACAAACGATAAAGCGATCGCAGATACTCTCATGATCTGAACCTAAATTTATAGCTGCCTTTTGTTGCTCTTTCTCTGTAATTTCCTCTGATGCTTTCTCTTGCTCGAACTCAATGCTTTCGATCCATTGTGGTAATGGCTGTCCAAACCAGAATGCATAAATTCGCGCCGCCTTAAAATTTCGGTCTTCATAGTCATAGCAACATTTGGCGATCGCATCTACTAACAATTGGCGATCGCCAAAATTTGTGGACTCAAGCAAGATATGTAATTCTTTGCGCTTTTGCCTGACTGTGACATTTACTTTGATTTCTAGGTCAAGTAAGCAAGTTTTGATGAGGGGTGCAAGCGATCGCATTCTTTATTCACTTTCTCAATCTAATAATTTCGCCAAAAGCTTAATCATAAACCATGAATATTAATAGAAGGTTATCTTAACTCGTTAGTAATGGTTTCGGATCGTTGCTATTTGAACCTATATCGAAATGATGTAGTTATTGTGTTGTCCCCGCTAAGCAGAGATTTGATAAATTGCGGGGCGATAACGTGGTTTTGGAATTGTTTTGTTTTCTGCTGTGGCGGCTTCTAACCATGCAGTTTTAGCAAGAATTACTTCATTGAGTGCTTGCTGAGGAGTTTTTGCGATCGCTGAGCAATATTTCAAGTCAGGAATATCAGCAATGTAAGCTTCATCTTCTTCACTGTAGAAAATATTGATGTGATAGTCTTTCATGGCTATTTATAAATCTTTCCATACTTCATTTTCTTCTTCGCGAAGCCAATCTTTTGCTAGTGATGATTCACTTGTCATAAGAAAGTTATTGCGAATCATCCGATTTACAAAACTGAGATAGTCATCGATCGCGGCAAAATCATCTAGTTCTTGTTCTTCTGTTTCAGTGAGTGGGTTTTCTTCGCGTTTGTCGAGTAGGTTTTCGATGCGTTGTTGGATATTTTGCGATGCGCGAAAGATCATTACTCCGTCTTGTAGTGTTATCGCGATCGCGCCATCAAGGGGAAGATTTTTGGGTAATGTGGGAAGTGGGGCAATTATGGAAGTATTCATTTTATTTCTCCTGTCTTACATTTACGATGTCACCCAATTTTCAAGTGCTAGATCTTGAACTCGATTAAATTCTTTGGTGTTGTTGGTGACTAGGATTAAGTTTAGACTCAGAGCATGAGCCGCTATGAGCAAATCCATTGCACCGATAATTTTGCCCGATCGCTCTAGGGTTGCGCGGATGTTGCCGTAAATGGTTGCGGCTTGTTCGTCAAACTGGACGATTTCCAATGGGATTAGGAATTGGTTAAGGGCGGCGCGATTGCGATCGGGAAATTGGCTTTTGGCGGCTCCATATTCTAGTTCGGCTACGGTGATGGATGAGATGCCGATATCAAAGGGGGCGATGGTTTGAAATTTTTCTAAAACGTCTTTGGGCTTGCGTTTGATGATGTAAATGCAAGTATTGGTGTCGAGCATATATCTCATGAGAATAGCTCCTCTCTTTCTTGTAATGGAGGTTGTTCTCTAGTTTCCATAAAGTCATCTGTGAAGAGATCGAGGCTATTCCAGAGGGTTTGCCAAGGGTTGTTTTTTGGGATAAGGATGATCGCGTTGCCGACTTTTTTGATATAGACTTCTTCGCCGACTAGTTGAAAGCCGTCTGGTAGTATGGCTAGTTGTTCGTTTCCTTGCATTCTGAGTTTGGCAGTGTTCATGGGTTTTTCTCCTAGTTGTATTCTAAGTTAATTCTTCTAAGCCAAGCTTTTATGTCATTTGTGAGTTCTTGGGTGCTTTTTTCTCCTGTGAATGGACATATGTGGATTGACTCTGTTAGGTTTTGGCAGAGTTGATCGATCGCCTCATTAGCACTTTTGCCATAAAGGGCGATCGCTAATTTCTCGAAATCAGGCTCTAACTTTAGATTAAGTAATTCACGCTCTAAGCAAGAGGCATCTTGAACTACTGGAATCCTACGACCGATAGAGTTAAAAATTTTGTTGGTTAATTTCTTTGCAATTATATTAGGATCGCTTTCTTGTTCGAGATGGCGGATATCGACAACTAAACATCGTATTTCGGGATGGTCAGTATTGCGATCGAGTTCTTTTTGTATTGCTTCGCAATCTATGAGTTGACCTTCTAAATCGCGATAGAGATGCCACGCTTTGTAGAAAGTTGGATAGCTCATGTTTTGAGCACAGTGCCAAACCGTATTGTAATAATCCTTAAATTTAACAATATTCTCTTTGTAGTTATCAAAAGTAAATTTATTGCTGAAATTAACAACTATAGATTGTAAAAGTTCTGAAGAGGTGTCTTTTAGAAGATTTCCTAATTGCCATAAAGTATTCCCACCTATATCTTCTCCATCAGATTCGAGAATCAACTTAATAAGAGTAGATATTGCTAGATTTTTATACTCTATATTTACGGATACATTACCTAAATGCTCAGCAATATTTTTAAGCGTAGATTGGCGATTAGTTTCTTGTAAAAGACTAATAAGCTCTAGCTCTACAAATTCCATCATCTCGCTATCATCTGCAATCTTTTTTAAGCTCCTAATCACTTGCCAATTTGTATATTCATCTTCGGATTTATTGATAATTTCAATCAATGAAGATACTATAAATTTTTTACCTTCTTTATCAGTATCAATGCGTACTATCCTATTAGCTATAAGCTCAAGTGTTACATCATTATTAGTTTTTTTAATTATTTTAGAAATCGCTGGTAGTACTAAAGGATTAAAGTTACTATCTTCAGCAATTAATATTAAACTTTCAACCACATCACTTAGATCAGAATCATCTTGATATTTATCTATAAGACTAATTAGCACTTGCACTGATATTGCTCTGTTATCACTATCACAAGCAATATTACCCAAACTCCAAGCTCCTAAACTTTTAACATCTTCATCATTTGATGTTTCTATCAAATTAATAACTGTAGACAAAGCAAACATTTTTTCGTCATTATCAGTACTTATTGAAGCTAACTTGTTTGCCGCAAAAATAACTATACTATTATCATTAGATGTCTTTATAAGATGTAGTAATTTTATGCTTATAGATTGTTTGCTACTATGATCAAAAGCTATTTGTCCCAAACTATCTATAATATCAATCTTCGTAAATTCGTCTTCCACTTTATCTAAAATTTTAAAAAGTGAAGGTACTGCAAGCCCCTGACTCTCATAATCATTAGCAATGATTCCTAAACTAGGTATAACATTTGCTAAAATATCTTCGTTGTTTGTTTTTTCTATTAGATTGACAAGGTGTTTTGTTGCAAATATTTTGCTTTTACTATCAGTAGCAATTTCTTCTATGCTTTGTGCTGCTTGACGAATAGTATCCTCATACATTGCTCTTTTTATCAAATCAACTAAGGACAAAATCGCTATGTTTTTTTCGTTATCAGTTATTATTCCACTTAATACTCTTGCTGCCTCTTCACAAGTGGATTCATATTTTAGTTCTTGAATGAGATCAATAAAAGCATAAATTATTAATTTTTTAATCTCAATATCAATAGTTATAGATTTTAACTTTTCTACTTCATTGATTAGATATTCTAAACTTTCTAAAGCTGTCGAACGCATGAATTCATCTGTGGACTCTCTCATTATAAAAATAAGTTCCCTTACTGCCGAACTTTGAGTCTGTATATCAGTCGAAATTATTGTCAGATTCTCTGCTAATTCATATCTTATACTCTCATTAGATTGATAGATTTCAATCAATTCAAGTAAAATCTTCTCAGTCAAATCTTGTGGTAGTTTTTCTAGAACAAATCTTGCATTACGGCAAACTGAATTTTGAATTATCCCAACTAACTCATCACATTCTAATCTTTCAATAATTAATGCCCATTCGATAATTTGCCTAACAATTAAATCGGATTTTCTACATTTTCTAAATTCTTGCAAACAAATTGCTGCATAAAAATAAGCTCGAAAGCTATAGAAACCTCTATTGATAGGCTCTGGGAAATCACCACACCCATCATCAAAATTAATTAAAGCACTAATAAAAGCTTCTTTCTCTTCTCTCTCGATATCCTCGCGCCCAAACCACAATAAAATCACTTCATTCCATCTAGCATCAAAAATAGGATAGTCATAACTTTTCAACTCAGTTAGAGAACTAGGTAGAAAGAATCGCCAGTCATCGATCGCTAAAGCAGCAAAATACTCTTGAAAGGATGGGTGATAAAAAGCATAAACAGTCTCTAGAGGATCTTCTGCGGCAACGCCGATCTCATTTAACCAATTGAGTTTAAGTGCAAAATCGAATAAATCAATATCAAACTCTCTGAAGACATTCTCAATAAAAGTCTTAGTCAAACGAAACCGAGAAGTTTCACCATCTATAGACCGTTTCGCTAATTCACCCAAAGCTCGATTCAGTACATCTTCCTGACTGCGAGAAAGTTCAACCTGAGCTTTGCCTTTATTCCATTTATAAAAAGCCTCCACAAACCATTCATAAAGTCCTGCTTTAGTTTCAGGTAGATCCCCTTGCTTCAACTGCCAACTATAACAAAGCAAGGTCAACCGTAAAGGATTTTTCACCATATCGCGGATGCGCTCTTTCCCTGACTGTTCCAAAGCTTGCGTTAAACTCCCAGCCAACTCTGGAGCGCCAGCAAACCATTTACCAATAAATTCATATACATCATCAGGATAATCAAAATCTAAATTTCGATAAACATCAAAACCTGTCACACCATCCCAAACATTCACCCGACAAGTCAAAACAACTCGCACATTTTTGAGCCAACGTTCTTCTAATTGTTTTGACAGATAGGAAAGTGGATTGCTAACCGTCATCTCATCAACACCATCAAGCAATAACCAAACCTTTCCAGACTTGATCGCATCTCCTAGCGAGTCTTTCCATGCTTGCGGAGCAGCCTCAATCTCACCCGAAGCCTCACGCACCCAATTTTCAAATAGATATTCCCTTAGACTTTTTGCTCCCAAATCCGTCAAAGAAATCCAAATTGGAATATCATCACTTTTTTCCAGCAACCAAGAACCGATTTTCTGTAACTGCGTAGTTTTTCCTGCTCCCGCCTCACCAATTACAGCAATTCGCTTACCATTGCTAATTTTAGTATTACCCCGCAAAAGCACATCTTCAAAAAACTCATCATGAGTAATCGGCGTTAACTTTTCCTCATACAACTCAGATCCGCGATCGGGCGCACCATCATCTTCCTTCCGTTTAGTTTTTTCTCTACGCTCCACCACACCCAAAGGCACAAAAATATCATCAAAGTCAAAGCGAATATCATCCCCAGCAGTTAAAGCCTCTGTGGTCAGCTTTTTTAAGTTCTCTAGCAAATTCCTACTCGCACTTATTAAATCAATCTCATTAGCACTAATTTCTCTTGCGTTAGTAGTGCTATTTTCAAAAAGCATCTCTTCTACTAAGTCATTTGGATTTAACCCCAATAAATTAGCGATAAGAATTATATTTTTCTTCTGTGGAGGACGTTGAAAACTTAAATATTTACATATTGAATCATGACTAATTGAATTAGCTTTTCTATTTTTTTTCGTGAGCGCATCAATTTCATTAACTAAATCTTCCTCAATCCAACCTTTCTGTTGCATTGCTGCTCGAATTAGATCAACACCCTGAGATGTAAAGTATCTGCTGCGATCGCGTAGTTGTCCCATAGTTGCCGTAGAAATTAACAAACTAAATCAATAATCAAAGCTTGTCACAAGTGACTTAAACATGGAAGGACGAATAACGACAGTTAAGGGCAAATAAGCAATATCTAAGGTTTCACTGTCACCGTTAGCTTTAGTCCCAAACTATCCAACCACGCCGCCAACTCATACACCGCTTGACTTTTATCACTTGCGCCAAAATCTTTCACCCATTGGCGATCTTTTTCACCACCCAACGAGATTGCCACATCATCAAGCGCCGAAGCCAACAACTCAGGCTCAGGATCGGATTCCTCCAAAATTGCCGTAATATAGCCAGCCGCTCTTTCAGGATCTTTGAGCGAATTAACCAAATACTCTTGATAATCTCTACTAGTCGGAACCTTCACGCTTTGCATAATCTCTCCAATACTCCTTAGCTAACTTAATATCTCGATCCTGCGTACTCTTATCACCACCACACAGCAAAATCACCACCACAGAGCCAACTTGCCCAAAATAAACCCGATAACCCGCACCATAATCGATCTTGAGTTCGCATACACCCTCACCAACAGATCTGTAATTGCCTAAATTTCCGAGCGTTACTCTTTTAAGTCTAGCCGCTATTTTATCCTGTGCCACGCGATCGCGTAAGCCATCAAGCCATTGAGTAAAAGGACGAGATCCATCAGACTTTGTATATTCACGAATTTTCTTGGGTTGTGACTCCATAAAATAAATGCTTGAGTATGGACAGATAACGACATTTAAGACAGATATTATCTTCCCTCAAATGTCCTTCACTTCCACAAATACAAACGCTAAGTTAAGCACATCGAATTTAACTTAGTTATGAACACCCACAAACAAATCCAACAAATCGCCGCAACCGACGAACTCCTCGATCAAGCGATCGCCCTTACCCCCATCCGCAAACCCAAAGACCTCAACCACCTCCAACGCCGCCAACAACAACGCGCCATCAGCAACGACATGATCCGCGTTGCCATCGCCTACGGACAACAACGCAGCGATCGGCACGGCGCGATCGTCTACACATTAAGCGATCACCAACTCAAAACCAGTCCCTACGCCAAATTCACCGACACCCTCAGAGGCTTGCAAGTCATCTGTTTACAAGACCTGCAAACCCTGCAAATCCTCACCACCTATTGGAACTTCGACAGCAAACGCAAAGCCAGAAAATAAACCTATGCAAAACGCCAAAGACCTCAGAGCCATCTCCCAACTGCTCAAACAAGCCCAAACCATGATCGACAAATACAATCTTCCGCCTCAAAAGTTTCTTGAACAATTAGGATTTCTGCAAACCCAACCCGAAACCGAAATCGTCTTTGAGAAAACTGGCGGACGGTTCCATCTCTTCAAAGCACTCGAAGAAGCCAAAGAACGAGTCGTGATCAAATGTCCTTGGGCAAGCGATCGCGCCATCGACAACGACCTGATGCTACGGCTCAACTATGCCCTCGACCAAGGCGTACAAATCGACCTCGGCTGGGGCTACCAATACGACCTCGGCACTGTCATCAAAAAAGACCATCACGGCAACCTCACCTTCGCCGCCGAAGGACAATATCGCTATAGCGCCATGTCCAAACTCTTCCAACTGCAAAAACGCTACAGCGATCGCCTCCACCTCAAGCTCACAGGCGGACATAGCAAATACTTTGTCTGCGATCGGCAGTTCGCCTATGTCGGCAGTCACAACATCCTCAGTTCCACCATTCCCAATCTCAAAATCGCCTATCCCGACCTCCAAGGCGATGAAACAGGAACGATTCACCGAAATCTAGAAATCATTCAAAAACTGATTACTCGCTACGATCAAGCGATCGATCTCACTGGTTCCAATATGCTATCAACCATGAAATTGACTGCATGAAACCCGATATCTCCCAAGTCTTCAAACATCACGGCGAATACTTGACAGAGGCACAACATCACCATTCTCAATATCTTGCTGTGCCTCCCGAAAATCCGCCATAAACTTCTCGCTGTACTGTACATCCACCGTCAGCTTTAGCCCCAAACTATCCAACCATTCAGCCAACTCATACACCACTTGACTTTTATTACTTACGCTAAAATCTTTCACCCATTGGCGATCGCCCTCACCGCCCAACGTGATCGCCACATGACCTAAACATAAAGGCAACAACTCAGGCTCAGGCTCTTCCTCCTCCAAAACAGCAGACACATAATCTGCCGCTTCTTCAGGATCTTTAAGAGCCTCAATCAAAAAATCTTCGTGAGTTTTAACCTGTACCTTTACGCTTTGCATAGTCCTTCCAATAGATGTAGTTATTTAGTAATATCGCATTCAAGATCTCCGACTTTTTCTTTGCTATCACAGAACAATTCTGCTAATCACAAAAAAAGTCGGAGATCTGAGCCTTCACACTTTCAGCTTTTTTCGACACAGTAACGTGATATGAAGGATAATTGGATTTTATAACGTTTACAAATTCATGTCTGTTCGAGTTCGCATTGCACCAAGCCCAACGGGTAACCTACATATCGGCACAGCCCGCACCGCCGTATTTAACTGGCTGTATGCCCGTCATAACAAAGGGACATTTATCCTGAGAGTCGAAGACACCGATCGCGAACGCTCTAAGGACGAATACACCCAAAATATCTTAGAAGGCTTGGCATGGCTAGGGATTGACTTTGATGAGGGGCCATTTTTTCAAACACAACGTAGCGATCGCTATATTGCCACTGTCCAGAAACTACTAGGCGAGAAAAAAGCATACTTTTGCTACTGCACAGAATCTGAGCTAGAGACAATGCGGGAAACGCAAAAAGCCAACAAACAAGCCCCACGCTACGACAATCGCCATCGCAACCTTACCGACGAGCAACGCCAAGCCTTTGCAGCCGAAGGTCGTCGCCCCGTAGTTCGCTTCATCATCGAAGAGCCACGCACCGTTGCATGGAATGACCTAGTACGCGGCACTGTCTCATGGAGCAGCAGCGACCTCGGCGGTGACATGGTAATCGCCCGCGTCGATGAACAGGGCAATATTGGCTTACCTCTGTATAACTTTGCTGTAGTTGTCGATGACATCGATATGGAGATCACTCAAGTCATTCGTGGTGAAGATCATATTGCCAACACCGCCAAGCAAATTTTGATTTATGAAGCATTAGGCGCAACACCACCGCAGTTCGGACATACGCCACTAATTCTCAATCAGCAAGGCGCAAAAATCTCCAAACGCGATGGCGCAACTTCCGTTTGGGAATTTCGGAATATGGGTTATATTCCCGAAGCTTTTAACAACTACATGGCGCTGCTAGGATGGTCGCCTAGCGATGGCAAGGAATTATTCACTTTGCAGGAAGCCACGGAAATCTTTAGCTTCGATCGCGTAAATAAAGCAGGTGCAAAGTTTGATTGGGACAAACTAAATTGGATCAATAGCCAATATTTGCACTCATTGCCGACCGAAGATGTTTGCGATCGCCTAACTCCATTCCTCAAGGAAGCTGGTTATGATTTGGAATCAGTTGATCGCCAATGGTTGCTCGATCTCACCAAACTAATTGCACCAAGCTTAACGGTACTGACCGATGCTGCGACGATTAGTAAGTTCTTCTTCACTAAGTTTGAAGACTATACCGATGAGGCAAAAGCAACACTGCAAGGTGATGCGATCGTGGGTATTATCACATCACTAATCGAGGCTCTAAAGGAAACATCAGAGCTAGATGCTGATATTGCAGGAGAAGTAATCAAAACAGTCACGAAGTCTCAGGGTGTCAAAAAAGGCGTAGTGATGAAGTCTCTTCGAGCAGCACTCACAGGCGATTTACATGGCCCCGAAATCTTGCCGACCTTTGTCTTGCTCCATCGCAAAGGTTTAGCATTGTCACGTCTACAACGCGCATTAACACCTTAAAACCCATATTAAAAAAAGCCACGCTCCGCG
>JANNDZ010000151.1:0-3965 GCA_031378395.1 Pseudanabaena sp. OTE_75_metabat_487_sub | reverse complement strand
ATGGAAAATGTAAGAGGAATGGCAACTTGGTCGGAAGGTAAAGCACTAGAAGCTATATTAAGCGAAGCTTCACGAGAGATTCTATACGATGGCAAAATTTATAAATACGAACTATCATATAAAATTTTGAATGCGGTCGATTATGGTGTACCTCAATTTAGAGAAAGAATAATTATTGTAGGAAATCGCATAGGGAAAAAATTTAACTTTCCAATCCCAACTCATACATCTCCTTTAGAAGCTCAAATGGATTTGTTTAAAAATACTGAAAACAATTGGGCGACAGTTTGGGACGCAATTGGGGACTTGCCAGCAGCAGCAGAACCCTCAGAGACAGCATTACGTGTTTCAGGAACAATTAAGGAAAGGATAATTAATCATGGATATTAAAAATCACCAAAAAACAGCCCATGCTCCATCTACCATTGTCAAAATTCAAGCAGTATCGATCGGTGGAAAACTAAGTGATGTTGCTCAATCCTTTGGCTCCACCTACAGAAGGCTTAGTCCAGACAAACCCTCTCCCACTGTAACAAGAAGTGGATATCGAGATTTCATTCATCCATTTGAAGATAGGATGCTGACGGTTAGAGAGTTAGCTTGTTTACAAACATTTCCGATAGAGTGGGAATTTTTAGGAACAAGACTTGATTCCTACAGTAGTAAGCGAGTTGTAACAATGACACAATTTGGTCAAGTCGGTAATGCAGTTCCGCCTGTTCTTGCTGAAGTTGTTGCCAAGTCGATTATGGAACAGTTTTTTCAGGAATAATAGATGAATAATTTGAATGTAACATCTGCTGACAGTCTAATTACTACACCTGAAGCGAGGAGGAGTGGATTTCTTGAATATGCATTGCGAAGAAACAAGGAAGCAGTTCCTTTTATCGATAAGGCAAAAGCTCTAAAAGCAACTCTTCAAGCTCATACAAATAAACCTCAAGATATTCTCAACATTGTTAAAATCAGAGGAAGTTTACTTGAAGCTGCTGGTATATCTGTCAAAGCTAAAGCTCATCTATCTGATATTGACAAAGAAAGGTTGCTGACAGATTTCATCGATCAGATTCTCATACCTTGTGGTAGAGACTACATTGATGAAATTATTTATCGGTATCTTTTGACATCAGGCGATGCTCTTGGCGGCAAAATGCGAAATATTGTTGGTTCTATTGCCAATGAAAAACTAAATCGCTTTGTGATCTCTCAACTGCAAATATGCCAGATTAATTTCTCATTTGCGACCAATGTTAGTGGCTTTGTTAAAGAAGAAGAATATACGCTGGATATTGCAGAGTCAATCAAGGCAGTAAGATGGAAAACTAATGATTGTGAGCAAAGGCTTTTAATCTATAACGTCAATGTTCCTCAAGTAAGTAAAAATATTGATATCGTTTTACTGAATAAACCAACAGAAACAACAAAGGGAAAACCTCTCAAAGCTATTTTGAGTGAACCAAGTAACTATTTGGCAATCGGTGAATTAAAAGGAGGTATTGATCCTGCTGGAGCCGATGAACATTGGAAAACCGCAGATACCGCTCTAAGGCGTGTGCGATCTTCTTTTAACAATCAATTGCCATTAATATTTATTGGAGCTGCTATTGAATCATCTATGGCAATCGAAATATTTACCCAATATCAAAATGGTGATCTCTCAAACTGTGCCAATTTAACCAATGATGAGCAGCTTGCCTCATTGTGTGAATGGTTGGTAGGAAGATAGTTGATTGAGGTTCTAACGTTCTTTAAATTTACCAATGAACTTGGCTATCTCGTTTAAACTCTTCTGGATAAGAAAAAAAGCAGATGCAAACATTGCCACAATGCGAAGAAAAAGGAAAAGTTGAAATCTAAATAGTAAATCCGAAAAAAATACTATGAGTACATTCCTAAAACCATCATCCCTTCTCCCTAAAGGAATGCGAATCCAGCGCATCAATCATCTCACACTCTTTGAAATTTACCTATGAACTAGGCGATTGCCTCCAAACCCTTCTCGACAAGAAAAAAGCAGATACACTTACCGCCACAGAAAATCTTGAACAAGAAGCGATCGCTGAACTAGATGAGATTTTTAGCAATATTAATGCGGCGATAATTGGTAATAGCCAGAATACATACACCTCATAGCCAAGCAAAACAGGTTAATTGCTGAACAAGCGATGCAATATGCCAAAATATAAATAGTTAACTACAAGCTTATATTTACAAGCTGATCGGCAATGTCTGCAATTTCAATAAAAGTCCCCAAGCAAAAGCTCAAGAATCCACCACTGCAAGTCCATACCCTAGGCGATCGCGTATTGCGCCAGCCAGCCAAGCGCATTAGCAAAGTAAACGACGAAATTCGTCAGATTGTTGTCGATATGCTGCAAACCATGTATAGCAACGATGGCATCGGGCTTGCTGCGCCACAGGTGGGGATCAATAAGCAATTACTCGTTATTGATATCGAACTCAAGGATGAGAACATCCCGCCCTTGGTAATGATCAATCCTGAAGTAAAGTCTTCAGGTGGTGACCTGATTACTGGCGAAGAAGGCTGTCTGAGTATTCCTGAAGTATTTCTGGATGTTGTACGACCCGATCGCGTTGAGGTGTCCTATCGCGATGAAGATGGTAGACCCAAGCATCTTGTAGCTGAAGGTTTGCTTGCTAGAGTAATTCAACATGAAATGGATCATTTGAATGGAGTCTTATTTGTTGATCGCGTTAAGAATGCGATCGCTCTTAACAAAGAATTAAGCGCCCATGGCTTTGCGACTAAGGATGTCCAAGCGATTAGATAGTAGCAGGGCGGCAAGCCCGCTTTGCAATGCCACTTTGTGAGAGGAGTTCCATTTATGTTGATCCAAAAATTGCTGGATTGTCCAGAGTTTATTGCTGGAGACTCGACGATATTGCGCGAATTATTACATCCTGATAAGCAAGAGATTAATCTGCGATATAGCCTCGCCCATGCAATTTTGCCAGTGGGCGAGACTTCTCAATCGCATTCTCTGACTACTTCTGAGGTGTATTACATCCTGAGTGGCAAAGGGGAAATGCATATTGATGAAGAGATTCGCGAGATCGAATCTGGCGATGCGGTGTATATTCCCCCAGATGCTAAGCAGTTTCTGCGCAATATTGGTGATGAGCCGATTGTATTCATTTGCATCGTCGATCCCGCTTGGCGCAAAGAAGATGAAACTATTTATGCGGCTTAGATATATATTTCGGGTTGCGAGAACATTATTCTCAACCTATTACGCATATATGCTCGAATATCGAGCCGAACTTTTTATCTGGTTATTATCGAATTCCTTACCATTTATTTTGATGGGCGCATGGCTAAAAGCTTCAGAAACTGGTAGCTTTGGTTTCACGGCTTTAGAGTTTATTCGTTACTTTTTGGCGGTATTTGTCGTTCGGCAATTTAATATTGTTTGGGTAATTTGGGACTTTGAAAGAGAACTAATTTCAGGACAGCTCTCACATCGTCTATTGCAGCCGATAGACCCATTTTGGCATCATTTAATGAATCACATTGCTGAGCGTTTTGCAAGACTGCCGATGCTTGTGGTTTTGATCGCTTTATTTTTTGTTCTCTATCCGCAATCATTCTGGATTCCGTCTTGGTCAACAGGTTTACTTGCGACATTTATTGTAGCGATCGCCTTTTTATTGAGATTCCTAATTCAATATACGTTCGGGCTTTTATCATTTTGGACAGAGCGAGCTAGTGCGATCGAGCAGCTCTGGTTTCTGACATATATATTTCTGTCAGGGATCATTGCGCCTCTAGATGTATTTCCACCAGAGGTTCGCGATATTGTGATGTGGACACCTTTTCCTTATATGGTGTATTTTCCTGCGGCTCTTTTGGTGGGTAAGGCGATCAATGTCTGGCAAGGAATTGGGGTAATGGCTGGATGGATGGCGGTTTTCTTTGTTGTCAGTCGTTGGCTATGGCGCAAGGG
>JANNDZ010000110.1:0-1953 GCA_031378395.1 Pseudanabaena sp. OTE_75_metabat_487_sub | reverse complement strand
GCCAAACTTGACTTTGGATTTGCCGAAATATGACATGATCAATTGCTGAATTGCCACAATCTGGCAACTGCCACCCACTAATAGAATCTGCTCGATCGCCGCTTTACTAATACCCCGATTTAGTCCAATGATCAGAACTTCATCGATAGCTTCACGTAACTGCTCAAGTATTTGATTTTGTTCGAGAATTTCCGTCAGTTCATCTTGATTAAGCTTTAATTCATGAGAAACCATATTCTCATCCAGCCAAATTTCCTTGACTTCCTGAACCACTGACAATTTAATTTTTATTTGTTCTGCTATTTCTAAAATACTGAGCCAACTAGTTTCGCCAACCTGCGATCGCGTCATTCCTAATTGCCGCAAAAAATACTCAGCAATCCATCGGTCAATGTCAATCCCACCAATATAAGCATCAGATTTAGCGATCGCTTCAGCTTTAGCAACTTGTTTGTGAGTGGTGGCGTTAGCGATCGGCGCAGTCCGTACTAAACTCAAATCTAATGTACCACCACCAAAATCAATCACTAATACCAGCGCATTTGGACGAGTAATCGCATAGCCCAAAGCTGCCGCAGTAGATTCATCGATAATTTGGAAGTTAGGAACGTGTAGTCGTTCGGCAAAGTTACTAAACCAGTTGAGATATGCTTCAAATGCACCAACTGGCACTGTAAATATTAATTGCGTTGGCTGGATATCTTGCAATAGTAAGCGCTGCCATAATTCTGTCAAGAAGATTTCCGCGATCGCTTCGGCATCATAAAGCTTGCTATCAATCTCACGCGCAGGCGATCGAAAACTAGCAACAATATCTCGCTTAAATCCTTGGAACAATCTCTTTGATTGATTTTCTAATAAATATTGCGATCGCGCTTGCTCTCCAAATAGAAATTCACCATAATCCGTCGGGGAGCCAAGCACATAAACTAAGCTAGGCACTAGCCAAGCCGTTCCCTCATCCGTCTCAAACTCATGAGAGATATTATCAAAATGCAAAGTTTTTGGTATAGCAATATTGCGATCGCTGTCCGTTATAAGAATTGCGATCGCGGTATTACTAGTTCCAAAATCAATCGCAACAACAGTCATGTTTACGCATTTTCCTAGTGAATAATTAGTGTTGCACGGCAAAGCCGTGCAACACTAATTATTCACTAGGAAATCATATTACGTGGAACGCAGATGATAAATCTCTTGCTGCTAGCAAAGCAGGGCAACCACGGGGGGATAGCCCCTACCTGAAAAATTTAGATTCTGTAGGGACTGCGCCACTGGGCGCAGCCCTAGACTTCCGCTATTGCAGGAATTCCTTCCAAAGGTAGTAGCTTGAGCTAAAGTAGAGAGAGGCTCTATGTTGTGTTCTGAAATATCAAGGAGCATAAACCCATGAAAGTAATCATGACAGCGATCGCTACGCTTGGTGCGATGACTACATTTGCAGGCTCGGCACTTGCTGATGTCTCTATTAGCATCAGATTTGGATCGAGTCCCTCAACCAACACCTATCGTACCTACGATTCCTATCGTTCTCATACCCACCAGCCCATTTATCACAATCCTTATCATCGCAACTACGAGCACCAACACAATGTTAACTCTAGAGTGATTGTTCGCGAAATAGTCCCAAACCATAATTATGGCAACTCATGGAACTATCCATCTGCGCATAGAGTTACCTATCCTGCTGCAAATCAGTCAGTCTACAATCCATATAACGTCAACCTTGGAGGATATAGCAGCTATCCAACGACCAATCCATCGATGATCTATAACCCCCATAACGTTAACCTTGGCGATCTCTATATTGTCGAGCAACGAATCATTCGCATTCGCTAAAAAAAGAGCCTGCAAATGCAGGCTCTTTTTTTATGGTTTCTTAAGCAGGTTGCTTAAGATTTTCTTCACCTTTAGTTATCGTTATTGATTCAATGCGATCGCCGCCCTGAATTT
>JANNDZ010000088.1:0-1571 GCA_031378395.1 Pseudanabaena sp. OTE_75_metabat_487_sub | reverse complement strand
GCTGAAATAGAAAATCAGATTCAAAGAATGACATGTTTAGAGGTTAATGGTAAACAATTAGACCTTGGCAAATGGTTTGTCGATATTTTGTACGTACCAACATTAAAATTGGAATGATTTTTTGTCTGGAAGTCCCTTAATGGCGCGATCGCCATGTTTCTAAAAAATCATTGATTTCTTGCAATAGCCATTCTTTTTCAGGACGACTTAGCCCCGACCCAAATTTATGGGCATAAATGCCTTGATTTAAGCGCAACTCCATCACTGGCTGATTATTGACTTCGTAGGAACTCTTAAGCTCAAGCTGTCTTAAATCTCTGGTTTTGCCTTGGACATGGCGCTTGACTCCTAAAATGTCCCAATCAATGCTAAAGGTATGTTCGCTAATTACTAAGCTAACTTTACCAAACACAATCGATAGACCAGCATAGGCTATACCAATACCCACAATCCAAAACGGAATTGAGAAAAGAGCAAAAGCCCCTGCCCTAAATGCAAGCGATGTCCATACGATCAGAAATCCATTCCAAAAAATTGCAAATGATAGTAGGCTGATGCCTTCACCTCGCAAACCAGCAGATGGAATATCAACCTTTAAAATGTTGTCAGTCTTTTTGATCTCAATGCGGCTACCAAGAGGTTTAGGATATTGATATTTAGTTGTGGGGCGATCGCTATTTAATCCAAGCGAATGACTAATTTCTAGAGCGCTGATCCGACTTTCAAGTGATGGCATGATTGGATTTTGCAAAGCCTTAAGCGATTGCTTGGCACTGCTGAAACGATCTTCGATCGCAGGTTCAATCATCTTGTCTAGCCAGTCAGCGAAATGGGATGAAATGTTAACTGAATTGCGAAAACTAAGCTTGAGCTTGATTTCAGGTAGTTCCGCAGGCGATCGACCTGTTAGTAAAAATAAAAGCGTTGCACCGAGCGCATACAAATCTGTGGCAGGCACGGATTTACCACGAAATTGCTCTGGCGGCATATAACCGTAAGTGCCAACGACCGTACTGCCGCCTACCTGTGTACTCCGATAGGTGTCCTGAACTGCCCCAAAATCTACCAGCGCAATTTTACGATTAGACTGAAGGATGATATTTTGTGGCTTGATATCACGGTGAATAACAGGTGGTTTGATTTCATGGAGATAGATCAACACATCTAGAACTTGCTCAGCAATTTGTTTGATATCTTCCTCACTGCCATGCCACCCATCTGCGATCGCTTGCGCGAGAGATTTTCCTTCTACTAATTGCTGCACGATGTAAAAATCACGATCGCGATCGCTATCAATCTGAAAGTAGTCTAAGTAACGAGGAATCGCAGGATGATCGAGTTGAGAGAGTACCCTAGCTTCCCTCTCAAAAAGTTCTAGAATTTTCCACTCATTCATCCTGCGAAATGATAAAGCCTTAAGAGCTACGTGATCGCCTGTTTGAGCATCTAGAGCCGCATAGGTAATCCCAACACCGCCTTGTCCTAAAACATTGGTAATGCGGTAGCGAGACTGCACAATATCGCCAACTTGATGTAGTTCAGCCACAAACTTTTTTCACCTCGTAAGTACT
>JANNDZ010000119.1:0-2330 GCA_031378395.1 Pseudanabaena sp. OTE_75_metabat_487_sub | reverse complement strand
ATAATTATTGCCGAGCAGTATCGAATTGCTGCTGTTTTTAGTGAAGATCAAATTGAAGAAATCGTTGTTGCCGCAGGAACTCACCAAGTTGGGGATGTTTACTTGGGCGTTGTCGAAAATGTTTTAACTAGTATTGATGCGGCGTTTGTAAATATTGGTGACGGCGATCGCAATGGCTTCATTCACATTACTGACCTCGGCCCCCTAAAAATGCGACGATCGTCTGGCTCGATCAGCGATCTAGTCGTGCCGCAACAGCGTGTGCTAGTGCAAGTAATGAAAGAACCAACTGGCAACAAAGGTCCCCGCTTAACGGGAAATATTTCCTTGCCAGGTCGTTATGTGGTACTTCTGCCCTTTGGGCGTGGCGTAAACCTATCGCGCCGCATTCGCAGTGAGGCTGAGCGTAATCGTCTGCGAGCCCTTGCCATTTTGGTTAAGCCTGCGGGTATGGGCGTTTTGGTGCGGACTGAGGCAGACGGGATGCCTGAAGAGCAGATTATTGAAGATCTCGATAATTTGCAGCGCCAGTGGGAAGGCATCCAGCAAGATGTCGCCACTACGCGCCAGCCGACCTTGCTCGATCGCGAGCGAGATTTTGTCCAACGGGTATTGCGCGACCTGTATAGCACTGAAGTTAATCGGATCGTTACCGATACTAGTGACGGGCTGCGCCGCATTAAACAGCATTTACTAGGTTGGGCTGACGGCAAAATTCCTAGCGGTTTGATGTTAGATCACCATCGTGAACGCACACCAATCTTAGAATATTTTCGGGTTAATGCTGGCATCCGTGAAGCGCTCAAGCCTAGAGTCGATCTGCCTAGTGGCGGCTACATTATTATTGAGCCAACTGAAGCATTGACTGTAATTGATGTTAACTCTGGCTCTTTTACGAAGTCGCAAACTTCTCGCGAGACAGTGTTGTGGACAAACTGCGAAGCAGCGGTAGAGATTGCCCGTCAAGTTCGTCTGCGAAATATTGCTGGCGTAATTGTGGTGGACTTCATTGATATGGACACTCGCCGCGATCAATTGCAGCTACTTGAGCACTTTAATAAAGCTTTGCGATCGGACAAATCTCGTCCTCAAATTGCGCAGCTTACGGAATTGGGGCTAGTAGAGCTGACTCGTAAGCGCCAAGGTCAAAGCATTTATGAATTGTTTGGTCGTCCTTGCTCTACCTGTGGTGGCTTAGGACATTTGATGCATTTACCAGGTGAAGCAGCAGGACAGCCTGTTGATGCGACATCAAGGACTTGGGAATCCAAGCAATCTAATCAGCTTGATTTTACCTCTGAGTACGAAGATGGGGATTCTGACTTGGGTGGTGGGCTAGAGCCAAACTTAGTGAACCATCCGAGCTATCAAGAGCGAGGAAATCTCCGTAGACGCGGTAAACGCGCCATGCTCAATAAAGATTCACGTGAGTCGCGTGAACCAGAAAAAGTTGCACCGATGGATGTGCGATCGCGCTTTGAGCCCCGCGTTGAACCATTAATTGAGCCACGGTTTGAGCCACGTATTGAACGTGAAATTGTCGTTGATCGATCTGTTCCAGCAAAATTGTCTTTGCCAAGTATTGCTAGCAATATTCCTGCAACTAAGGCGATCGCTGAGCCGAGCGAAGAATTGCTTGAAGTAGTAGATGCAGTACCTGTAGTTACTGCTGAAAGTTTACCTGAGCGTCCTAATAAGCGGGAAATTCGCACCAAAGTCATTGAGCCACCAGAGTTAATTGTGGTGGAGATGACTGAAGAAGAGCAAGATGTTTATTCACTAATCGGCGTTTCTCCTTTGGTATTACTCGATCGCGAAGTTAAAGATCCGCGCAATGTAATTGTGACGGTTGCTTTACCAGGGCAAGCTCCTAAGATTGCCAATAATATGGGCAATCTGCGATCAAATGCCGAATCAAATAATGAATCAAGTACAGAATCAGGATTTGAATCAAATCCTGAAACAAGTAATTCGGCAGATCGAGAAGACGAATTTGTGGAAAGATTTGCTGAGCCAGAAATTACCGAGTTACCATCTGATTTGGTCACCAGCATTCCAGTCATTAGTCCTGTCAAAGCTAACGGCACTTCTAACGGAGTGATTTTGAGGGTAAATCGGCCGCAATCTATTGAGTTATCGGATACGGATGAAAATTCTGATCTAAGAGGTGAGCCTTCAGAGGCTTCCAAGGAATTTGTGCCAATCCAATCTCCTGAAGCTTCAAGACGTAAGCGCTCCTCCGCTTCACAAAACTAAAGAAGGTGGCGCTTTGCGCCACCTTCTTTAGTTTTAGGGAACTCCAAGGAAAAAATGATCCATATAAAACCCAA
>JANNDZ010000028.1:0-1540 GCA_031378395.1 Pseudanabaena sp. OTE_75_metabat_487_sub | reverse complement strand
CTTCCCGAATCAATTGCTTGAATTAACTATCTGAATTAAACGAGCTTAATGCTCATGTCCTTCATCACCGTGTCCTTCCATCGCTTCACCAATGTAAGACGCTGCCAATGTCGAAAAAATCAATGCTTGAATGGCGCTAGTAAATAGCCCCAAAATCATCAATGGCAAAGGCACAAACAAAGGTACGAGGAGAACCATTACCCCTACAACTAGCTCATCGGCAAGGATGTTTCCGAAAAGACGGAAGCTGAGTGAAAGAGGCTTAGTGAAATCTTCAAGAACCCATAAAGGAAGGAGAAACGGAGAGGCTTGGATATATCTGGTGAAGTATTCCAAACCACGCTTGCTCAATCCAGCATAGAAATAGGCTAAGGAGACTAATAATGCTAGGGCGATCGTGGTATTGATATCGCTTGTCGGGGCGGCAAGTTCGCCCTCAGGCAATTCGATCAATTTCCAAGGAACTAGCGCTCCTAACCAATTTGATACGAAGATAAACAAGAATAGACTACCAACAAATGGCACCCATTCTCTATAGTGCTTCTCGCCAATTTGGTCTTTGGCAATACTCTGAACGTATTCCAGAGCATATTCCATGAAATTTTGAAAACCTGCGGGAACATGTTGGTCAGCTTTGGCGGTGCTAGATCCGATGATTGCAGCAACAAGTACTACGCCCATTACAATCCAGCTAACGATTAATACTTGACCATGTACCGCTAGGTTACCGAACTGCCAATAGAAGTGTTTGCCCACTTCTAGTGCGGCAAAACTGTTTTGATGGCTAAAAATTACTGGATCGATCATGTTCGATATGTTACAACCTATAAGAGGTCAAATCAGCGAGAATTAGATACACCTGTCAAATCTTGAGCAAGAATCGCTAAAACAGCAAGTTTGTAGGTCATAAAGCCAAAAAATGCTGGCAAAACCTGCAATTGTTCTGACTTGGCGGCGATCGCTATTAGAACTACAAATACGCCAAAGCGAGCATAACCGAGCCGTTTGGACTGTTTACCCAAACGATCTACTCCTTTGGCTAGCATCCTAAGATAGATAGCACCGACCACTGCACCGACAAAATAGCTGAGTGCAATGTTCCATCCATACACGCACAACACAACCAGACCAATCACTAGTCCAGAGATGATGGTTAGCATTAGCAGCTTAAATTTAAGACGGTTGTATTCATCCATTCCACCAGAATCTGATGGAGACGAGCTGTCTACAATTGCCTGCGAAGCTGTACTGTTTTTTGCGGGAATAATCTTCACTGTTGACTTTTAGCGAAAATTGCTGATTATTTGAGTGAAGAACCGTTATTTGAGATATTACTCAAACGAAATTAGGTGTCCAAAGACTTGGATGTAGCTGCCTACACCGTTACTAAGAATATCAC
The DNA here is from genome assembly GCA_031378395.1 of Pseudanabaena sp. OTE_75_metabat_487_sub. GTDB lineage: Bacteria > Cyanobacteriota > Cyanobacteriia > Pseudanabaenales > Pseudanabaenaceae > Pseudanabaena. The sequence continues at coordinate 141 of JANNDZ010000028.1, read as the reverse complement.
GCAAGATGTCACATTTGCTTTACAACTCTTCAGCAAATAACTAAGTATCTAAGCATGATAAAAAATCCAGAACCAAAATCTGTACCGCCCGCTACGCGGGCGGTACAGATTTTGGGGTTTTATATTTAATTTTGCTTAGCT
>JANNDZ010000309.1:0-7345 GCA_031378395.1 Pseudanabaena sp. OTE_75_metabat_487_sub | reverse complement strand
TTGATGACAACTGTAGTCAGCCAAAAGAGAGTTGCGGCGCTTTAAGCCGCAACACTCTTTTGGGTTTTTATCTGGCTATATAAGTGTATGAGCTAAAAAAACAGGAATTAAAACTAGTAAGTCATGAGAATTTACATGGCTTTTTCGACTATTTCAACTTCTGAATCAGATTCCTCTTCTGAGTCAGAATCTTCTGCTACAGTATCTGACGGATTTAGATAATAACGATCATAGTATCCATAGTGATACTCGCTATCAGATGAACCGATCATATTAATCAACAGCCCAGAAACATTAGCCCTAGCTGTCGATAAAATCTCTAAAGCACGGGAAATTCCACTTCTTGTCGAGCGATTAATCGCCGCCACCAAAATGAATGTATCAACCTTAGAAGTCAAGCACTGAGCATCAGTTATGCCAATTACAGGCGGAGTATCAACCAGTACATAATCATACTCTTGTCGCCATTCCTGTAGAAGTGCTGCCATCTTATTAGACTCTAGCAACAACATGGGATTGGGAGGAAGAGAGCCTGAAGTTAAAATATGCAAACGATCGTCATCATCTCCAGCCTGAATCAGATCTTGCCAGGGACTAGGAGTAGCTAAAGCCGTAGACAAACCAACTTTATTACTCAGTCCCGCCAACTTATGCAAGGTCGGCTTTCGCATATCGGCATCTACTAAAAGAACTCTATTTCCTAGAGCCGATAGAATGATGGCAAGATTGTAAGTCAACGTACTCTTGCCTTCTGAAGGAACAGACGAGGTGAAAGCAATTACTTTCATCATGTTGTCCGTACCCAAATATCGCAAATTTAATGCGAGAGAGCCTAACGCCTCTTTAAAAGCATAGTAGCTACTAGTGGGCAATAGCCCTTGACTGCTGATTGCCGACAAAGAAGCTGTTTCCGTCATCGGAATTGAGGCTAGTAACGGAATATCAATTATTTCTCTGACTTCTCCTACCTCGCGAATACGCTGATCTAAGCGATTGAGTAGCAGGGCAAATAAGACACCTAGTACTAAGCCAGAAATTGCTCCAGTAATCAAACTCCTCTCGATATCTGGCGAAGATGGTCTGATGGGAATAAGCGGCGGCTCCAAAACTTTCCACGATGAAATCTCTTGGGCTTCAGAAATTCTTAATTCTTCTAGTTTTTCGCTGAGCTTATTGTAGGTAGAGCTATCAAGGGCAAGTTGTCTTTGAATTTCCACATACCTTTGTTGAATCTGGGGGATCTTAGAAAAAGCCGTAGCAACTTCAGATTGAGCATTGCGGATGCTTTCTAGCTGTGCTTGACTCACAGCAAGAGTAGTTTGAGCATCAAATAACTGAGAAGCTAAGTTCTGTTGAATTGTGCTACTGGTTTCATTAGTAATATTTGCTGTATTGCCTCTAACACCGACTACTGACTGAGCGCGAGTCTCCAGTAGCCGATAGAGTTCATCACGACGATCTTTAAGGGCGATCACACTAGGGTGATTGCCTTGAAATCGAGTGCGCTCTAAGAAGTAGTTAGTTTCAACTTCTTGAAATTGCTTGACCAAGGATTGGTAAGTGACATCTTGCTGCAAAATCGCGCCACCGATCGCAGCTTCTGGAGATTTACCAACTTGACGACTGAGAGCTTCATATTGCTGTTGGACTTGAGCAATTTTGATTTGTAAGTCTTGAGCTTGATTTTCTAGAGCCTCGCGCATTTTATAAACAGAGGCGGCATAGGTGTCTGGATCAACAATGTTGTAGTTCTTGCGAAATTGGGTAACGGCTAGAGCCGACTTATCTAGCTGTTGCTTTACTTGAGGCAGTTTGTCTTGAATAAATTTAATCGCAGTACTAGATTTAGTGCGGCGATCTTTTAAGCTATATTCGACATAGGTTTGAGCTAATGCATTTAGAACTCCCTGTGCTCGTTTGGGATTGCTATCTGTATAAGTGAGACGCAAAACCATCGTGTCTTTTTCAGGACGGATGTCTAATCCGCTCATGATTGTTAATGCATCTATATCTTTGTATGTGGCTGATGTGGATTGCTGCATCTTGGAGACGGCAATTTCAATCAAAGGTCGGCTCTTCAGAATCGCAATTTCTGTGCCGAGATTAACCGTAGAGCTAGTGGGCAAGCCTGGGAGCTGAATGTCTGATACTGCGATCGTTGAGTTGACTAAGAGTGAAGCACTTGAGCGATATTGGGGAGTTCTGGTAAATGTGTAGTAAGTGTTCCCAGCAAATACAGTGACCGAGACAGCTACGATGACAATCCATCGCTTGCGGAGTACTCTGAAGAATTTGGCAAGCTTAAATGAGTCATCGACATACTTGCCTACATAGGTAGCTTTAGGATATTCAGTCATCGTTGTTTTTACCTAAGTAGCTTTAATCGTTACGCCCTTAATCGTTAATCTTTATATCAAAATCCAGATAATATATCAAATTAAAAATTTTTGTGCTTATGCATTTCTAAAGTTGCTACCTATAATAAGTGATTATTAAGTACCTCGGTATAATTAAAAAAACAGAACCAAAATCTGTACCGCCTGCGTAGCAGGCGGTACAGATTTTGGGGTTTTATATTTAATTATGCCTAGCCACTTAGACTACATCTAAAGCCAATAACATCTCAGATCGAATGCCTGAAACTATTCCGACAGTATATTCCACCCTATTCTTAACAATCCTGTTGTTTTATGGGTTAGTTTCTTTTTTGCGTGGTTCTATCCGCGATCGCACAACTGATGCATTGTTCGCTGTAGGAAACCTTACGGATGATCACCTGCTGAAGCAAGTTCGCGATCATTTTCAACAAAGAGCTTACAAAGTAGTTGAGATTGATCCAGAACGGGATGTTGCCAATCTCTTAGGGCAAGTCAAACCAAGCCTTTTTTTGGCAATATTTCTGACAATACTAGCGGCTGTTGGTTTAATTTGTTTGGGGGTAGTTTTAGGCATTCTAATCCCTGATTTAGAAAGTCTTTGGTTATGGTTGACGATCTTGTCGCCGATCGCAGGCGTGTTTTATTGGCAAGGTACTCCGCGCGAGCGTAAAGTTAGTTTGCAACTTCTGCCTGAGACAAAACTTAAGGTTCGTGCCCACAAAGACGAAATCGAAGAATTGCAGCGATCTCTAAAACTAGAAAAAATAGATCACTAGAGGTAGAAATTAGTAAGGTGGGCATTGCCCACCCTACTTCTTGCTAATAAAAATAGCGGCAAATAAAATTGCCGCTATTTTTTATAATAGATATTAGAAAGTTTTACAAAAAATCATTGGTACTTCATGACTACTGTTTTAACCAGTCAAAAATCAGAGACTGTTGTGACGAATTCACTAAAAGATACTACTTCAAGCTTAGATAGCTTGTCCCCTAATCAACAGCTTTTGCCTTTAACTGCCATAGTTAATGCTAATGATCACCTCGAAATAGGTGGTTGTGATGTGGTGGACTTAGTTAGCCAGTATGGTTCACCTCTTTATATTTTGGATGAAGTCAGCCTCAGAACTGCTTGCCAGCAATATCGGGATGCCTTTTCTAAGCATTATCAAGGACAGTCACAGGTTTTATATGCTTCTAAAGCTTGGAGCTGTCTGGCTGTTTGTGCGATCGTTGGCTCTGAAGGGCTAGGGATCGATGTCGTATCGGCAGGTGAAATCTTGACCGCACTTCGGGCTGGTGTTTCGCCAAGTTTGATTTATTTTCATGGCAATAATAAATCTGCCGATGAACTGAGCTACGCCCTAGAGTTCGGCTGCACGATCGTGGTTGATAACTGGCATGAGCTAAAAACTTTGGATCTCCTTGCCAAAGAGCAATCCATTGCATTGAGTCTTATTGCACCACGCATTATGTTGCGTCTTACCCCTGGTATTGAATGCCATACCCATGAATATATCCAGACTGGACATATTGATAGTAAGTTTGGCTTTGATCCCAATGAAATCGAGGCGGTATTTGCTTTTGTGGCAAAGTCTAGCCTTAACTGTATTGGTATCCATGCCCATATTGGTTCACAAATTTTTGAACTACAACCACATCAAGATATTGGCGGAGTGATGGTGCAATGGTTTAAACTTGCGATTGAAAAGTATGGGTTGCCGTTTTCGGAGCTAAATATTGGTGGTGGTCTGGGAATTCGTTATGTGGAATCAGATGATCCACCTAGCATCGAAGACTGGGTAAAAACAGTCAGTGCTGGTGTAAGCGATGCGTTTATTGCCTCAGGTTTAGCCTTACCCAAATTACTCTGTGAACCAGGGCGATCGCTAGTTGGATCGACTTGTGTGACTGCTTATACAATTGGTGGTAGCAAGACTGTTCCTGATATTCGCACCTACATAACCGTAGATGGCGGAATGTCTGACAATCCTCGTCCGATCACCTATCAGTCGAAGTATCGGGCTGTGGTGGCAAATCACATGAGTGCATCTTTGACTCAAACCGTGACGATCGCAGGTAAGCATTGTGAATCAGGTGATATTTTAATAAAGGATATTCAGATGCCCGAGACTAATGCTGGCGATATTCTCGTTGTATTTGGAACGGGCGCATACAATTACAGCATGGCTTCAAATTACAATCGTTTGCCAAAGCCTGCGGCTGTGGTTGTGGGGACTGGCGACTCTAGTTTAATTATTAAACGAGAAACTCGTGAGGATCTATTACGTCAAGATTGTCTGCCAGAGAGATTATACCAATTCACAAAAGTATGACGACACTTTTGTGAGTTAAAAACCAACCCCAGTAGGGGTTTTAAAAAGATAAAACGGCGTAGCCGTTTTATCTTTTGGGATTACGGAAGTAGTTGTATTTCAGTTGTGAATGAGAGGATTATGAATGCAGTGGTTTAATATCAACTCAATTGCATTCATTATGAGGGCGATCGATATCCTTGCGGTATTAGGATTGATCTACCTCATGCTGTCTCTCAGCAATGATCGCCGCACGTTATTGATGGTGCGGGGGATCATCTTTTTACTAATTGCTAGCGTGTTGAGCGATCGCCTTGGTATGCGATTGCTCAATTTTGTCCTAGATAAATTATTGATTGGTGCAGCCGTGGCGATGGCAGTGATCTTGCAGCCAGAGCTACGGCGATTTCTAGAACGCCTAGGACGAGGAGATTTACTTTCGTTAATTCAACCTTCAACGAATCGGCGAGCACCTGTTGAGGCTGACTCGGTGATTGAAGAAATTAATGATGCTGTGATAGAACTATCACAAAACCGCACTGGTGCATTAATGATTATTGAGACGGGTGAACCCATTGATGATCGAGATTTTTCAGTGCCCGGGGTGAAACTTAACGCCTTATTATCTAAAGAGCTATTGCATACAATATTTCAGACTTCGACGCTTTTGCATGATGGAGCGATCCTGATTCGAGAAGATCGAATTCTGGCTGCTGGTGTGATTTTACCTATTTCTGAACGAGCCGCCTCGCGGGAAATTGGGACTAGACACCGTGCAGCGATGGGCATTACTGATCGTGTCAGAAATTGCTTTTGTATCGTCGTTTCGGAAGAAACAGGATCAATTGCGATCGCTGAAAATGGCATATTAGATCGTCCGATTTCCAGTAGTCGGCTGCGAGAAATATTAGAAACTAAACTAGGTAATTATCGTCCAACGACATTAGGAAGAACAGTACCGCGCTTTAATTGGCTCTGGTCAAACTCAATTCTCAAAAATATGGTAAGTCGAAAATCGTCAGAAAAGAAATGACTGCTAAGCTATTACAAACTTTGCCTCCAGACCTAGATCGTCAAAGATTGCCTAAACACGTAGCCGTAATTATGGACGGTAACGGACGCTGGGCAAAGCAAAAGGGAATGCCCAGAATCGCAGGTCATCGACAAGGCGTGGATGCTCTAAAGGATTTATTGCGATGTTGCAAAGATTGGGGAATTGCCGCACTAACGGTCTATGCCTTTTCTACAGAAAATTGGAGCCGCCCCGCTCAAGAAGTTGATTTCTTGATGGTTTTATTTGAGCGGATGTTGCGTCGTGAATTGGAAGAAATGTGCAAAGAGGGGGTACGTATATCTTTTGTCGGCGATCTCGATTCTTTATCAAAGTCCTTGCGAAATGAGATTGAGCGATCGCAAAATGCGACGGCAAATAATCAGGCGATTCATTTTACGGTGGCGATCAACTATGGCAGTCGGCGAGAAATTGTGAAGGTATGTCGTCAAATTGCTGAAGCAACTTTGGCTGGTGATGTTAATCCTGAAAATATTGATGAAAATCTCTTTGAGCAACATCTCTATACGGCAGGAAATCATAACCCTGATCTATTGATTCGTACTAGTGGCGAAATGCGCTTGAGTAATTTTCTACTCTGGCAAATGGCATATACAGAAATGTATTTTACGCATACGCTTTGGCCAGATTTCAATCGTAGTGAATTTCACAGAGCGCTGGTTGACTATCAAGACCGCGATCGGCGTTTTGGTAAAGTCTAAAAAAGAGGGCGCTTCGCGCCCTCTTTTTTAGTAATGGTTGCCAACTTTACGGTGGTGGGATGCTGTGAGAGATTCAGGTTTAGAAACTCTGCCTTCTTCAGCGATCGCGTAGATAATCCAGTGATCGCTGCATTCCATTCGGCTCATAACTTCGCATTCCATGAAGGCAAGAGCATCAGTAAGGATCGGTGCGCCATATTTCGATAACTGGGTTTTGACACCCTCAAAGCGATCAGCACCAGGAGCAAATCTTTTTAAGAAATGCTGCATCAGTTTTGAGTAATTGCCATCTTCAAGAACGTTTAATACAAAGCGATCGCCCACTTGCATAAACGACTCGATCGCTCGATCCTTAGCTACAGCAACCGTAAAGCCTAAAGGCTTGAAACTAGCTTGAGCGACCCAAGAAGCCAACATCGCACTACGAGCGCCACCTTTAGTGGCTGAGATAATATACAAACCACCTGCTAAACGTCCTAAAGCTTTATCAAGATCAGCATCAATTGCCTTTAGCTGTTTGATATTTTGCTTACGAGTGAGCAATTGTCCCAAGTCAGTACCTGCTTCATCACAGGTTTGGTAGGTTGCTTCATTAGGGTTTTCGCGGACGCGAATCGCTGGAAACGCAGTGACAACGCCCAGATCTTTAAACCTGTTATTTAATAAATCGATAGAAGAATCTTGATCTCCATGTGGTTCATACAACCCAATTATTTGCTTTTCACTCGCGGCGGCAAGAATTGCGCCGATCGCAGTTTCTACATGACTATTGGCTGCTGGCGGTGTACAGACTACTAAACCTGCCGCATGGCTAACTAACTCGCGCAATTCCTGTAAATCGATCGCCTTCAAATCTGCCATTTCCACAGCCACGCCAGTTTT
>JANNDZ010000019.1:0-4580 GCA_031378395.1 Pseudanabaena sp. OTE_75_metabat_487_sub | reverse complement strand
CTATTCTGTCCGATTCAGTGAATACTACTCCTCAACCTGAATTGATTGCAACTGCCGCTACACCGCCTTATCTCGAAACCGCTATTCTGGGAGGCAAACCCATTAGTGTTCTATATGTAACTCGTGATGGTGATACGGTTTTAGTGCGTTGCTATCCAGGATATCAGCCGAGTATGAAGGTTCGGGCGATGGGTAGTAACCCTAACGCAAACACTCAAAAAGAAGGAGTTGTGACCTGTCAAACTGCTTCAACAAAATGAGAGAAAATTCCATGATCACTGTTCATCACTTAAATAACTCTCGCTCCCAACGTGTGCTTTGGCTGCTAGAAGAACTTGGTCTCTCATACGAAATCAAGCGCTACGAACGTGACCCAAAAACTATGTTGGCTCCCGCATCTCTCCGTGAGGTACATCCACTCGGTAAATCACCTGTGATCACTGACGGTGAAATGACTCTGGCTGAATCTGGAGCCATTATCGAGTATCTAGTCGATCGCTATGGCAATGGACGCTTGAGCCCTGCTCTAGGCACGCCAGAACATCTGCGTTACACCTACTGGCTACATTACGCCGAAGGTTCTGCGATGCCACCGCTATTACTAAAGCTGATCTTCGATCAAATTGAGAAGAATTCAATGCCCTTTTTCGTGCGCCCGATCGCTCGGTCAATCACCAATCGCGTCAAAAGCTCGTTTATTGAACCTCAAATCAAACAACACCTAGATTATATGGAGTCGGAGATTGGGAAAAGCACATGGTTTGCTGGCAACGAATTTACCGCAGCCGATATCCAAATCAGTTTCCCTCTAGAAGCATCAGTAGCAAGCGCTGGTCTGAACGCAAGTCGTCCAAAACTTATTGATTTTTTAAATCGCATTCATAGCCGACCTGCTTACCAACAAGCATTAAAGCGTGGTGGAGCTTACAATCTTTTGAGCTAAGTAGAACACAACTCTTTAGTTCTGATTTTAGTTCTGATGAATGTATCGAAATACATATTGTAGGGCAAAGCAAAATGACATTCATTCGATTTTGGCGATTCATTACACTTGTGTTAGCTTCGTTTAGCCTTAGTTTGTCGATGACGCATTTGCTAGAGTTACCGCAAAGAATACAGTTTGATCAGCAACTTTGGGTGAGAGTAACAGTTATTGAAAATATTTATCGGTTGTTTGGTACAGTCGGTGCTGTCTTTGAAATTGCAGCTATTTTGACTGCAATTATCCTTGCTTTTCTAGTTCGCAAACATGGTTCAACATTCTACTGGACATTGGGTGGAGCGGCACTCTTAGCGATCGCCTTTGTGAGTTGGATTATACTTGTCGCGCCAATGAATGCTGAATTTGCTAAATGGTTAACAACTCCCATTCCTTCAAACTGGATACAGTATCGCGATCAATGGGAATATGCTCACGCAGCAAATGCCCTTGTTAAAATTATGGGACTAAGTTTTCTTGTAATCTCTGTACTTGTAAAAACAATAGAAAAGAGAGAGATGTAATGAGAAACACATTACTTGATCTAGATGTTTTGCGATCGCGAAGATAAGGCTTTTCTAGCACAGGTAAAGAACTTGCCTCTCAGCGTTTGGATTGAAGCTAATTCATTAGATCTAAAACTTACTTATGAATAGAACAAAATTTATCGGCATTGCTGGCGGCTCAATCATTGCAACTGTAGTTACAAGTTATTTATTTAGCGATAAAAGTAATCTTTTAAGGAAGGATTTGAAATTGACAAACTCTAACAATGCAACTTTCAAACTAGATGAAAATGAGATTCTACATCTCGCTTCCCTCGCTCCAAGCGGACACAATACCCAGCCTTGGTTTGTGCAATACCTCGAACCTTATAACTGGATTATTGGCAACGATAAAAGTAAATGGCTGCCTGCCGTTGACCCAACTCAGCGAGAAACGATTTTATCAATTGGAGCGTTCATTCAAAATCTGGAATATGCTGCTAGCTCTTTTGGTTATGTCTGCCACTGGACTTTACTTGCCAAAACCAATCAGGATGAACAGGTAGTGCAGGTGAAATTAAATAAAATTGAATCAAAAGATCCATTTGACATTTCAAAAATCAGAACTCGCCGCACTGTGCGGTCTAATTTTTTAAATGATGAGCTAAAAACAGAAGATCTCCAATATCTTATTAGCTCAGAGCCAGAATTCATTCACTATCTACCTGCGATTGGTAAAGAAGGTCGATTTATCAGCGAACAAACTATTGTTGCAAATCGTTTGCAAACCTATCGAGAGCCAGCACAGCAAGAGCTTTCTGACTGGATTAGATTCTCCACTAAGGATGCAGATAAGTATCGTGACGGTTTGACAACTGCAAGCATGGAAATTGAAGGATTTTCTGGTTGGATAGTAAGGAATTTTTACAACAAAGATAGTGTGATGAAAAAGGATTTTCGAGAAGTGGGGCTTGATAAAGTTAAACAGCAGGTATCTGAATCGGCAGGTTGGATTCTCATTACTAGCAGAGATAACTCAGTAGCGACATTGCTAGAAACTGGTCGCAGAATGCAACGGCTTTTTCTTAAAGTGCGAGAAAAGAATATAGCCATTCATCCGATGACTCAGATATTGGAAGAACCCCCTATCCAGCAGCAACTAAATCAAGCAGTTGGAATCAGCGAAAATATTCAATTCATTTTGCGAATAGGGTATTTAAAAGATTATCCAGATCCAGTCTCAATCAGGCGACCCGTTGATTGGTTTGTTCATTTATAAAAAAATACCTATAAATAAATGTTCTATCTATTATGAATAAATTAAAACTTTCTGGTTTATTATTCTTTCTTGCTGGTTCAATTGCCTTAATGGGCATCATTACCGCCGAAGCATTTTATCCATCTGGCACTGGTTACACAACTTTTCACAGCGAAGTTAGCGATCTTGGCGCAACCAGACCACCCAACAGCATAATCTATCAGCCGTCTTCGAGTATTTTCAATACTACAATGCTTTTATCAGGGCTGATGACTTTGACAGCAACATTTTATCAACATAGATATTTCAAAAACTTGCTTGTCAGCATTCCACTCTGTCTATTTGGTTTGGGTTTAGTAGGTATTGGAATTTTTTCTGGAGACAAAACTCCGTATCATGGAATGTTTGCAATGCTTGCATTCTTATCTGGTGGATTTTCAGCGATCGCATCTGCCAAAATCGCTTCAGCACCTTTCAAATATATTGCAATTCTACTTGGTTCAGTTGCATTACTTACTTGGTGTGCCGCCGTGTTTATCCCAACCATTATTGTCCCTTTTATCGGCATTGGTGGAGCAGAAAGATGGATAGTTTATCCACTTGTATTATGGTTAACAGGTTTGGGCGGCTATCTGATGAATAAACAATAATTAAAAAAATAAAACAATGAAAAAAGTACTTATTATCAATGGACATCCAGACAAAGAGAGCTTCTGTTTTTCGATCGCAGAAAGCTATAAAAAAGGAGCGGATTCATCTGGAGTAGATTGCAAATTGGTGCATCTAATCGATCTAGATTTCAATCCCATTCTGACTTTTGGATACAGAGAAATAAGTCCGCTAGAACCCGATCTAGTAAAAATGCAACAAGAAATCTTAGCAGCAGACCATTTGGTTTTGGTTTATCCGAATTGGTGGGCAACTTTTCCAGCGCTTTTAAAAGGCTTTATTGATCGAGTTTTTGTGCCTGATTTTGCTTTCAAATACCGTGAGAATTCTCCATTTTGGGACAAATTATTGGTAGGGAAAACTGCAAGGATGATTGTCACAATGGATACGCCAAAATGGTATTACTTCTTGATGAATATAAATGCTGGACACAATGCAATGAGAATTGGTGTACTAGAATTCTGCGGTATAAAACCCGTAAAAATCACTTCATTTGCTCCTGTAAAATCATCTGATGAATTAAAAAGAAGAAAATGGTTGGCTGAAGTTGAGAAATTAGGGAAAGAGCAAAAGTGAAAATTATCAATCAAAAAGCGCGATCGCTAAAGCAAATCGTACTCTTCCTACTTTACACTTTTCCAATGACCAGAGTGGGGGCTACACCCCTGTGAACCTTATTAGATATATGCTTTAGGCATAACAAAAAATAATAGTTCCGCGTAACATCAGTTACTCAAACATTTTCGATTACGGTTTGTACTGTATTCAATCAATTCACTCACTAAACAAGACATTTATCCTCAATAATAAAATCAAGAGGTGGATTATATTGTAAGGAAAAGAACTCAAACAATCAATTCCAAAGAGATAAGGAACTAATCATTTAACCATGCCATATACAATAGAACGAGCCAATTCCATTTTCCCAGACACTCTAGTTGATGACACGATTCCTACAATCGTTGCAGCTTACAACCGACTCAATGCGGAGGATCAATTAGCATTGCTGTGGTTTGCTTACACCGAGATGGGCACTAAAATTACTCCCGCCGCGATGTCCGCTGCCAACATGATTTTCGCCGAAATAACTCTAACTGAAATTAAGCAGATGCCAGCTTTAGCGCAAACGCAAGTGATGTGCGATCTCGTCAATCATACAGATACGCCCATCTCTCGCAGCTATTCGGCT
>JANNDZ010000007.1:0-2141 GCA_031378395.1 Pseudanabaena sp. OTE_75_metabat_487_sub | reverse complement strand
ACCCATATTTTCGTTAATCCAGGTGGCAAGCAAGCAGCCCTTGATTTTCGTAACTTTGGCGGCGCACCCTTTCATGGGCTGAAGGCATTTGTGACCACAGGGCAACTACCACTAAAGGACAAAATTCAAAATGCGATCGCGATCGGGCGGAGTCCATTAATTCGTGGCTTAGTCGATCATGTTGGCGCAATGAAAGAAATCCGCGCTCTTGACAACATCAGCTTTAAAAATTGGTTTTTAGGCATGGGTGGATCTCAAGCCAGCCTTGATCTGATGTGGGATGCGATCGCATATGGTCTAGGCTTTATCGACTGCGAAAATATTTCCGCTAGATGTATGCTCACCATTTTCCAGTTTTTTGCATCCAGAACCGAAGCTTCGATTTTGAGAATGCTCGAAGGTTCACCCAACGATTTCTTGCATAAGCCAATTGTCAAACATATTGAATCCAAAGGCGGCAAAATCCATTTGCGACGTGGTGTGCGTGAAGTTCTCTTTGAAGGCGAAGGTGCAGATACTCGCGTTACAGGTTTGATCATTGGTAAAGAAGATGGCGAAGAAATCGTGTCAGCGGATGTGTATATCTGCGCCACTGACGTACCTGGAGTAAAGAGAATCATCCCTGAGAAGTGGCGCGTCTGGTCTCAGTTTGACAATATCTATAAGCTAGATGCAGTGCCTGTAATTACCGTACAGCTTCGCTATGATGGTTGGGTTACTGATATTGACAATTTACTTTATGCCATTAAAGTAGACTTCTCTACCTTTGCTGATCTAGCGATTACTAGCCCGACTGACTATTACAAAGAAGGGGAAGGCTCTTTATTGCAAGTCGTGATCACGCCTGCGGATGATTACATTAAGCTCAGTAATGAAGCGATCGTTGAGAAGATGATTGCTCAAGTCAATGAGATTTTCCCTTCTTCCCATAAGTTGAACGTCACTTGGTCAAGTGTGGTCAAACTAGCGCAGTCACTCTATCGTGAAGCTCCAGGTCAAGATCCTTTCCGACCCGATCAAGCTACACCTGTGAAGAATTTCTTCCTTGCAGGTAGCTACACCATGCAGGACTACATCGATAGTATGGAAGGCGCAACACTTTCAGGCAAGATGTGCGCGGCAGAAGTGATTAAGAGTAAGCAGTTAGCGAAAGTTTAGAACAAAGAACCGTGCATTGCACGGTTCTTTGTTGGTAAGAACTATGGATTTACCACTTATCTATCATCCCAATTACGTCGCACCGATCGCGAATACCAATCGGTTCCCGATGGAAAAGTTTCGCTTGCTCCATGAGATGCTGATAGTCGATGGGGTGGCGCGATTAGAGCAGTTTTTTGCACCAGAGCTACCAGATTTAGATGAGATCGCCTTAGTTCATGATCGCGAATATGTGGACGCATATTGGACAGGCAATCTCGATTCTAAAGCTCAGCGACGTATTGGATTGCCTTGGAGTCCAGAGCTTGCCTATCGCACCAGAATTGCAGTGGGGGGCACATTATTAACGGCGCGGCTCGCACTAGCTCATGGTTTAGCTTGCAATACAGCAGGAGGAACTCATCATGCTTTTCCTAGCTATGGTTCAGGATTTTGTATATTTAATGATCTTGCGATCGCTTCGCGAGTATTGCTAAAAGAAGGACTGGTTAAAAAAATCCTGATCGTCGATCTGGATGTGCATCAAGGCGATGGCACGGCTCTCATTTTTCAGGACGAGCCAAATGTGTTTACCTTCTCTATGCATTGCCAGATTAATTTTCCATCGATTAAACAAATTAGCGATCGCGATGTGCCTCTGCGCGAAGGTATGGAAGATGATGAATATTTACGCACTCTTGCTGCTTATTTGCCAGATTTATTAACTGAATTTCAGCCCGACTTAGTGCTTTACGATGCAGGTGCAGATCCGCATATAGGCGATCGCTTAGGCAAACTCGCACTTACTGATGCAGGACTCTATCGTCGCGATATGCAGGTTTTGAGTACTTGTATTTCTCAGGGTTTCCCAGTTGGCTGCGTGATCGGTGGTGGTTATTGCGAAGACATGCGATCGCTAGTTTATCGACATTCCCTATTACATCGCGCTGCTAGTGAGATATATCGGCAATATCGTCTATAGTGCTTGCCGATATGATTTGAGT
>JANNDZ010000118.1:0-2695 GCA_031378395.1 Pseudanabaena sp. OTE_75_metabat_487_sub | reverse complement strand
GTAAGAGTGCTACTCTCTTCCCAGTGAATAATTAGGCGGGCGTGGCGAAGCCGCGCCCGCCTAATTATTCACTTTATAATGCTTATTTTTTGGGTGGGAAGGGAGTAATTAGCAATTCCCTCAAGTGTTGCGAAACTGCGGAGAATTGCTTTAAAAAGGAAACTGCTATTGGCTGGGAAAGAGATGCCAGAATGAAGAACAAAATGTAAATTTTCTATTCCTTAGTCTATTTCATTGGCAAATACGGCAGCGATCGCCTGTTTTGCGTCACTGCGAAATTCCTGCACATTCACGCGACTGAGTAAGCTTACCGCAATAATCATCACAGCAGCTTCACAGACAAACACAAAACTATAGGCATAGATCGCAGTACTAAAGATTTTCTTGCCAATATCCAGCACAATGCCACCTGAAAGCGTGGCAATACCTCTAGCGATCGCCTGAGATAATCCCCAAGCACCGATAAATGTCCCTGCGGTTTCGGCGGCTGTGAGGTCGAGCATGAGACTTAATGCGCCTGAAGTCGTGATTCCTGAAGCAAATCCAAAGAGAGCGAGAGCTACTTGCAGGACAACAGTCTTTTGAGTGAAGCCTGCAATCAATAGCAAAGCACAGCTAGCCGCAACTAAGTAACAACCCAATTTTGTCGAATTTTCTTTACCAAGACGCGGCACAATTAGAAATCCTGAAGAACTTAAACCAATGAGCGTACCTGTTCCGAAAGCGGCATTAAGCTGGGTAGTCGCACAAATGCTCATGCCAAATACTGCACCACCAAATGGTTCCATAATCGCATCTTGCATAAAAATGCCGATGGTCATCATCAGCAAAAATGAGAAGAATAAACCAGTCTGTTTACTTGCGGTTAATACGCGCAAAGCCCGACCGAGACTAAGTTTGTCTTCTGTGGCAGTAGTTCCATTAAGAATATGATTTTGAGCAACACGCGATTTGTAACGAGAATATTTTTTCTCAACGCCATAGGTTGCAAAAAAAGACAGTCCAACTACGGCAACAGGAATAATGATGAATACAGAATTAATTGCTTTTTGAAGCTGAGCAAGGCGATCGCTATTTGCATAAATAGACACCTCATTGGGCGGCGCACCCGTACAGGGTAGAAGTCTTGAAACTGCGATCGCGCCAATCACAATTCCAAGCATGAGCATCGACCAGACTATCCCAACTAATTTTGAGCGATCCTCTTCATCGGATATGTCCACTAACATGGCTGCAAAGGGAGTGGAACTAAAACTAATTGCCATTCCATAAATAGCGAACATTGCACCAAGTAAAACTGCCCACGCATAGGTAATACCAGTCCAGCCAATCTCATGAACGCTAAGTCCCAACTTCCACATTACCTGTGTAAGTAAAAAGGCAATGATCGCAAATACCACTGCTCCAATCCAGACATATCCTGAGCGATGAGTTCCAAATATGGTTTTAGCGTCGGAGGTTTGCCCAAACCAGACTCGCGTCGGCGACACAAATAGAGGCATGGCAATAAACCCTGCGGCGAGAGTAGCAGGAATTGTTAATTCATTGATCATTAGGCGGTTAAGCAGCCCAGCAATCAGTAAAGACATAATCCCTAAGCCCATTTGAAATAATCCGATCCGAAACATCTGGAGCAGTGGCAGTTTAGGCGGCATTTCGTCTAAATTTGCGGTATCCACTTGGTTATTCATCGTTTGCGCTTGAAATTTTAAAAATCAATAAAAAATATTATTATTCACTTTAGCACTAAGAGCAGAAAGCCCCACTCTGTAAAGGTTTAAATAAAAGACAACACAAAGTAAAGAAACCTGTAAAAGCCTAGATTCCCGATTTTTTGTAAGCAGTACAAAAATTGCTCCCTACTTGCATAGAAAAAGTCGGGGATCTTAATCTCCGCAGTGAAGCAAAAGAACAAGATGTAGGGGCAATTCATGAATTGTCCCTACGATGGAATCAGTCTCTCAAGGCATTTTTGCGTAAGTCCTAATTTATAAACTTCCGCAGAATTGCGCTAGCCGATCGCAAAATAAGTTTATAGACTCTAAATCAATCTTGGTTTGTTTTGTTGTGGTGCTTCACACCACAACAAAACAAAATTATTAACTTGAGATACGAGTAGATCTATGAATATTTTTTTGAGAAGCTCAAACTTTTTATTAGCCTTTAGCCTCGTTCTTAGCTTTAGCAGCAATGTCTATGCGAATGATTTGCCACAAAGCTCTGAGTCAAGCAAACCAATTAATATCCAAAGTAAGCAAATCAAGCAAGAGAAAACCAAGCAAAATCTGAATGCCCAATTACTCATAGCTGCTCAAAACGGCAACATCAAGGAAGTGCGATCGCTAATTTCTCAAGCAACCGATGTCAATGTTCGCGACGAGTATGGCTGGACACCTTTGTTATGGGCAGCGATGAATGGACATACCGATGTTGTAAGGATTTTACTAGTTTCAGGTGCAAATCCAAATACACGCAATAAGTATGGATGGACTCCGCTCATGTGGGCTGCTGGTCAAGGCTATAGCGAAATTGTGCGATCGCTTATTGCCTCAGGTGCGCGACTAAATGCACAGGATCGCAATGGCTGGACAGCGATGATGTGGGCATGGGATGGCAATCATCAAGAGACTGTCGCAATTTTGCGAAGTGTGAGAAATAATTAAGTACTAGGGAATGATAATTTAATAAAACCCAA